>CABRZK010000126.1 GCA_902475415.1 uncultured Eubacterium sp. | reverse complement strand
TCAGTTTTCTGTTCCTGGTACCATCTTCCATGCTGTCTACCGTGTCTGCACTGGGTGCACAGAATATCGGAGCAGGAAAGCCGGAACGGGCGATACAGACGCTGCGTTATTCAATCGGAATTACTGTAGGATTTGGTGTGATTATTTCAATGATTATTCAGATCGCAGCAGCACCGGTAGTTGGAATGTTTACTGCAGATGCGACGGTGGTTCTGCTGGGAGCACAATATATCAGAGGATATATCTGGGATTGTATATTTGCGGGAATTCATTTTAGCTTCAGTGGATACTTTTGTGCCTGTGGCAGATCGGAGTTATCTTTTATCCACAACATTACGGCCATTGTGCTGGTGCGTATACCAGGGGTGTATATGACCTCAAAAATGTTCCCGGATACATTATTCCCGATGGGACTTGCAACGGCGGCCGGATCACTGACATCCGTTATCATCTGTCTGATCGCATTTTCTGTTTTACAACGACGAAAAAAAAGTGCATAAAAATGGGAAAAAAGAAAGGACTCAAAAACAGAGATTTTTGGGTTCTTTTTTTGATGCATGCAGAAAGGATGTACGGTTGCAGGGAATGGACAAAAACGGTTCTGTTTTGTGCAAATTGTATAGCTGCCATTTTAGGTTAAAATGCCAGATTGACGTAGAGCTGGGCGCTGTATATACTTGGAAAACAACGAAAAGGGAAAGGCGGGATGCTATGAAAGGCAGGGAAGATTCCTGCCTGCTTTGCGGCTCCTTAATCAATGGCAAGTACAGAATTATCAGGGAAATCGGTCATGGAGGGATGAGCCGTGTATATCTGGTGGTAAATGAGGCAGTAAACCGAAAGTGGGCAATGAAAGAGTTGCGCCAGGATCATCAGGATGTTGCGGCGATGCAGGGATTATTGCGGGAAATTAACATGATGAAGAAGCTGAAACATCCTGGTTTGCCGGAAATTATTGATGTGATAGAAGAGTCAGGACGTTTTTTTCTGGTGATGGAGTTTGTTGAAGGAGATTTGCTGAGTGAACGTCTGGAGAAGGAAGGGGCGCAGCCACTGGAACGTGTTCTTCTCTGGGGGATACAGCTGTGTGAGGTGCTTGAATATTTGCATGCACAGTCGCCTCCGGTTGTTTACCGGGATATGAAACCGGCCAATATTATTGAAAAACAGGATGGACGACTGGCGTTGATCGATTTTGGAACGGCCAGAGAATACAGTGGGAAAAAGTATACAGATACCGTCTGCCTTGGAACTGTTGGTTATGCAGCACCAGAGCAGTTTGGGGGAAATGGTGAGACGGATGTCCGAACGGATATTTATTGCTTGGGAGCAACGCTTTATCATTTGCTGACGGGAGAACATCCCGGAAAGGGGATCCGGGCAGGACAGCGTGGAAGGCGCAGCGGCAGGAAAAAATCATCCCGGATGGAACAGATTATCTGGAAGTGTACCAGAAAAGATCCTAAGAAGCGTTATCAAAGTTGTGCCGAATTGTGTGCAGATTTACGACAACTGCAGCAAAAACAGCAGAAAGTGCAACATAAGAGAGGAAAACAGGCAGAAAGACAATGGAGGGGGTATCTGCGGAAAGGTGTTGCTATCATACTGGCTGTCGTGGCAGTGATGTATATGTTGTCGGAACGGAACAATGAAAGATACAGACTGGAACAGGACGATACAGATCGTTATACCCAGGAATTATTGCAGACAGATACATATGACGGTTATTACAGCTTGATACTGCAAAGTCCCGGGAGAACAGAAGCATATGAGGCTTTGACAGAATTTTTGATCAATGATTTGATACTGACAAGAGAAGAAGGTCAGAAACTGAATCGTCTGTGGACCGGTATTTCGGAAGAAACTGCAGGAAAAAAAGGGAAGCCTCGTATGGTTATGGAAGAATTGAAAGAACAAAACCGAAATGGATATATCAAAGTATGCTATGAGATAGGGATGTGTTTTTTACAATTCTCAGAGGTAAATGTGGAGAGGGATCGTTATCAGAATGCGAAAAGGTGGCTCAGAGAAGTGGAAAATGAGATCCTGGCAGCAAAAAGCTATTGTCAGATTGCAGATTGTCTGGATCTGCTTCGTAAATATCAGGAATCTCATATCATCCAGCCGGAAAAAGTATATGACGTATCAGAACAGTTGTGGATGAATGTCCGGAAATTGAGACAAAATGCGCTGGAACTGAAAGATATGGATGACCGATTTCAAGTCTGGGCAGAGCTGGTCAGACTGCTGAATACGGATACGGAGGTGTTCCTGAAAGTGGCATCATCAGATGATCTGCTTTTATTTTTGCAGAATTTGTCCAGTGATGTGGAACAGATACATCAGAAAGAACTGGAAGGGTCTGTACAGGAGTTATGCCAGGCTGTGGAGGAGCTGACAGAAAAAATAGAAAGTGTACAGGAATAAAGCAGGAGGAAAGAGAAAGAATGAAGAGATTGTTGGGGGTATTGTGCGCATGTAGCATGTTTTTGTGTGCCGTTGGAAGCGGACTGCCGGTGCAGGCAGAAAACCATACCGGATATGCAACGGAAGATGAAACAGAAGATGATGAGATGGTATCGTCTGTTTATTTCTCGTATGAAGACATGGAGCTGGGACAGCGAAAAAATGTGGTCAGACGGGATCATGGATCATATTATTTCAGGGAAACTCTGACGGAAAAAGAGATAGATGAGACAGCACAGCTGATTTATGACGGGCCTGCAAGCGTATGTGTAGAGCTACATGGAGCATACAGGGAAGAGAAAAAAGGCGACATGGATCAGAAGGAAGAAGCGGATGATTTTACAGATGAAAAAGATGACAAAACAACAGAAGAAAGAGAAGAATATGCAAATTTAAAGGTACGTATCCGGCGTAATGGGAGAGAAATCTGGAATGATTTTGTGACTCAGGAAGAAACGTTGGATTTTTTATGCCAGATATCAGGATGGGAATTTCAGGAAGAAAGCGGCATTTATCAGTTGCGTATTTCCTGCTTTGCAGAAGGCGATTATGAGATTGGAGTAAAGAAAGAAGATGGACAATATGGAGGAAAAAATGAAACGGATTGTGAGTATGAATCTGCAGTTGTAACGATTGACCGTACTGCGCCGGAAGCGATACTTGCAGTGTCAGAGCAACAGGCAGAAGTGCTGATTCGGGATGCAAATTTTCGCCCGTCAGAGGTCGAATGGAGGATGTGGCTAAAATCAGATGAGGACCGAACGGAAGATGCCTGGGAAAGTCTGGAATGTAAAAAACTGACTAGCTGGTCAGAGTGGAAAAGGGATGAAAGTGATCCGATTTTGTGGCGTGCGGTGATTCCCTTTCAACTGGATGGTCAGTATCGAATGCAGTTAAAATATACGGATCTGGCCGGACACAGTCTGGAAAAAGAGTGTATGGGAAAACAGGTAATTGATACGACCAGTCCAATATTAATGGTAGAACGGAAACTGCCGGTACAGTCAAAAAATGGCAAAGACTATTATGCAGGTGCAGTCGAACTGATATTGACGCTGACAGAGGCAAACTTTGAATCAGATGGTGTAATGTTAACTGTGACAAAAAATGGTATAGATCAGGAGAAGACTGTGACATGGAAACAGACCGGAAAGAAAGAGTATCAGTGTATGGTATCATTAAAAGAGGATGGGGAATATCAGATCAGTACGACATACAGAGATTCTTATGGAAATGAAATGGAACCGTATCAGTCGGTACCGATTGTGATTGACCAATCAGCGCCCGTGATAGCATTGTCCGGGATACATGCGAACACAGCACGAAAGGAAGGTGTGCATGGGGCGGAACTCCGTATCCTTGATGAACAGCAGGGACTTGATGAGGAAAGTATACAGCCCATGCTAAAGCGGGTGATATCGGAGAAAAACGGAACATACCTGACAGAAGAAATAATACTGGATGCTGTGGCAAAAAACGAAAATTCCGGGGGTATACTTTATCAGATTCCGGAGCTGACCGAGGATGGAGTCTATACACTGACCTGTCAGGCAGCAGATTATGCCGGAAATGTATCATATGGAATCAGACTGGAAGATGGAAGAGAATATCAGAGTGTGAAATTTTCTATTAACCGCCGGGGTTCAACTTTTGAAGCAGATGATGTGATTACAGAATGGGGTAAGCGTTACTATATTTATCAGGCAGATGAGGATGTGGAAATCCGGGAAATTAATACGGATCCGGTAGAACATTATGCTGTGCGGCTGAATGGAACTATTCTGCAGGAAGGAAAAGATTTTACTACAGTGACAGAAGGCAGTGATGAAACCTGGAGTATGCGTCGCTATCTTGTGAAAAAAGAACTTTTTGCAGAAGAGGGAGAGTATCATCTGATGGTAGAATCTCAGGATAAAACCGGAACCAGAGCATACAGTGATATCAAAGAATTAAAACTGAGCTGGGTGGTGGATCGTACGGCACCGATGGTTTTACTGGAAGGACTGGAAGATAATCAGACATATCAGGTGAGTGAACAGCAGGTGCTGGCTGTACCAACGGATGAAGGTGGAAAATTGAAAAGTTTTCGGGTGATATTGGCTGATCCTGAAGAAAAAAGTCAGACAGAACTCGTCAACTTATCAGGACAGAAACTGGAACAATATTTATCAGAACATGATGGCCAGATCTTCTTTGCTGTTCCGGAAGGCGTGGAACAGCAGGTGGAAATTGTGTGTACAGATCACGCATGGAAAAAAGAAGGAGGATCTAATGAATACCACAGGATGATCAGAAATGTATCTGTGGCTAAAAACCAGAGAAGTCTGCGCAAAATGAAGCGGGAAATGGAAAAAAGAAAGTATAATGATACGCAGTATACAAAAAGCAGAGAAATCGATGGTGCGAATATCAAAGTGTGGGTGTTTGCCGGAATTATAATTGCGTGTATGATAACGGCGGTTGTTATATATGCAGAAAAGAAAAGACAGGACACATAATCGACACAGTTTTTCCCAATATTTAACACATTTGTTTTATAAGATACAAAACGAATAGTATAGAAATGGGAGGAGATTGTGTTTTGATAGAAATCAGTCATCTTACAAAAAAATATGGTACGAATGTAGCTGTTAATGATCTGAATCTGACACTGGAACCTGGAAATATCTATGGATTTCTGGGACCGAATGGTGCCGGTAAATCAACGACAATGAATATTATCACGGGATATATCGGAGCTACATCCGGGGAAGTCAGAATTAACGGGTATGATATCAATAAAAACCCGGAAGAGGCAAAAAAATGTATCGGTTATTTACCGGAGATTCCACCGGTGTACGGAGATATGAAGGTGCTGGAATATCTGGAATTTGTGGCCGAATTGAAAAAACTGAATAAACATGAGAGAAACGCAGACATCAAACAGGTGATGGATCTGACCAAGCTTCATGATGTACAGGACAGATTGATCCGAAATCTGTCAAAAGGTTATCGCCAGCGTGTGGGACTGGCACAGGCACTGATGGGAATGCCGGAGATTATTATTCTGGATGAGCCAACGGTGGGACTCGATCCAAAACAGATTATTGAAATCCGGGATTTGATCCGTTCCCTGAAAGAAAAACATACTGTGATTCTGAGTTCTCATATTTTACAGGAAATCAGCGCTGTATGTGATCATGTATTTATCATTTCCAAAGGAAATCTGGTGGCCAGTGACTCTATGGAACACCTGGAAAGCCGCATGAGTGGTGCACAGCAGCTGGAGGTGGTTGTACGTGGCAGGAAAGAACGACTGGATGAGCTGAATGCGATAGATGGCTTGCAGGAATGCAACATTATACGGGAAATTCCAATTAATGAGAATTCCGTATCGGAAGAAGAACTGGAAAATGTAGAAGTTTCGGAAGAAAACCAGAAAAATATAGAAGAGGAAAGTTATGAGTTCCATCTGACTCTGTTTGCGAAAGATAACAGAGATCTTCGGGAATCTGTTTTCCGGTATTGTGTAGAACATGAAGTTGTGTTGCTGGAAATGAAAGTCAATACAAAGACACTGGAAGATGTATTCCTGGAATTAACCGGATCTGAGGAGGTGCATAAGGCATGAAAGCAGTATTGAAAAGAGAATTAAAATCATATTTCACCTCTGTGATCGGATGGATTTTTCTCGCAGCATTTTTCTTTGTATTCAATTTATATTTTGTAGCTAACAATTTGATTTATGGAACACCATATTTATCATATTCGTTAAATAATGTAGCATTTGTTTTACTGATCATTATTCCGATTCTGGCAATGCGCAGTATGTCAGATGATCGCAGGACAAAGACAGATCAATTGTTGTATACGTCACCTGTTTCTATTCCAAAAGTGATTTTGGGTAAATTTTTTGCATTGGTGCTTGTGTTTTCTGTAGTAGTGGGAGCTATTTGTCTGTGCCCGTTGTTACTTTCACGTTTTGGCAGTGTGCCAATTGCTGAGAGTTATGCGGCAATTTTAGGCTTATGGCTCTACGGATGTATGTCAATTGCTATCTGTGTCTTTGTGTCTTCACTGACAGAAAGCCAGGTGATTGCAGCGGTACTGTCCTTTGCACTTTTGTTTATTGGTTATATGATGGAGGGAATTACCAGTATTATTTCATCCAGTGGAAACACATTGACGAAGATTTTGAATTGTCTTTCCACATCTTCCGCTTTGAGTAATTTCAGTAATGGCATGTTGGATGTGACTGGTATTGTTTATTATGTGAGTGGAACTGCACTGTTTTTATTCCTGACCTGTCAGGTGGTTCAGAAACACCGCTGGGCCGTCAGTGCAAAAAAAATTCGCCGTGGTGTATTTAACTCCAGTTTCGTTGTGATCGGAATTGCGATTGCAGTAGCAGTAAATGTGTTCGCCAATCAGCTTCCGGAAAAAGCAAAGAACGTGGATCTGACAACTCAGAATCTGTATTCACTGACAGATGACAGTATCAATCTTGTAAAAAAACTGAAACAGGATGTGACATTTTACGTTCTTTCCAGTGAAAAGAGTGCTGATGATACGGTAACACGTACATTGAAAAATTATGAGGATGAATCATCACATATTAAAGTGGAATATGTAGATCCGGCAGTATCGCCTAATTTTTATGCAAGCTATACAGATACGGCACCGGCAGATGGAAGTATCATTGTGGTAAGCGGTAATAATTCAAAAGTGGTTGATGCAGGTGATCTGTATCAGTATGATGTGGATTATTCTACTTATACACAGACGAAATCAGCTTATGATGGTGAAGGACAGCTGACCAGTGCTATCAGTTATGTGACCAGCGAG
>CABRZK010000125.1 GCA_902475415.1 uncultured Eubacterium sp. | reverse complement strand
TATATTTTGTAGCTGTCGCTCTCCCGTCCGGATATAGTTACTGTAGGTTAAAATCTCCCTCTTTTTCATTTCGTTCGACACCGTAACATAAATCTGGAGAGTGGTGGTTACATCCGCATGGCCTAGCACTGATTGTACGACCTTTACATTCAGTCCAGACTCGCACATACGCGTTGCAAAAGTATGCCGCAGTACATGACAACTGAAACATGGGAGGAGCACCGGCTCATCGTCAATGTCATTGTTTTCAAGGATTTCGCCATTACAATCGCGCATGATTCTGCGCAGTGCCTTATTCAGTGTTCCCTGATGCTGTACCTCTCCGAATCGGTTGACGAAGATAAAATCAGAATAACCTTCGATATGACTGACACTAATGATATTATTTTCTTCTTGATACTCTTTCTCCATCTTAAATGCTTCGACAACGCCCTCTGTCATTGGAATTTCGCGGATACCAGCTTTGGTTTTGGGTGTATTGATAGAGAAATAGCAGCCATGCTCATCACGATGATTGTAATAGACCAGCGTATGGTTCACGTTGATAAGTCCTGTCTTGAAATCCACATCACACCAGCGCAGGCCGGTAATCTCGCCAACACGCATCCCGGTGTTTGCCATGATATAAAAGACCGGATACCAGTGATTGTAGCGCGGCGAATTCCTGAGATATTCAAGGAAGATCCTTTCCTGCTCAACGGTCAACGCCTTTCGCTTTTCCACCTCGTGACCATGTGCCGATTTCAGCTCACGCAGCATATTGTCGGTCGGATTATTCCGGGTCATATCATCATCGACAGCGATTGCAAAGACCTGATGGAGCACGTTATGAATGCCGTCCAAAGTAGAGATTTTCAAGATGCGCTCATCAACAAGCTGATTGTAGAACCGGCGTACATCTGATTTCTTAACCTGTGTCAGCTTTTTCTTTCCGAAAGTCGGCTTCACGAACATCTCATACATATAAATGTAGTTCTTCATCGTGCTGTCTTTAACGCCTCTCTTCACCTGAACCCACAGGTCAAAGAGATCGTTTACGGTGATGTTCTTTACATTCGTCTTAATACCGTCATGCCGGTCTACGATGATCTGTTCTTCCTGCTCTCGCAAATCAGCCAGCGTGGGAGCATATACTGCATGGCGTTTCCCGACTTTATCCGTCCAGCGGTAAACATAGGTGCCATTGTCTTTTTCACTTTCGCCTGTGCGCAGCCTGATATGCTTACTGTCAAAGCGAACGCCGTTCTTTGATTTGACTTTCTTCTTCGATACCATTGTTTTTCCCTTCCTTCATCAAATTTTTCTTACGGGAATAGCATAAACAATGACGTCCCGTTTTCCCAATGTACAAATGCAGTGGTCGGAAGCAAATCACACAGTTGCATTAGACGGAGTATGCGTTCTCCAGATACTCATCCAGTTTCCGGCGCTTAATCATTCGCCTGTTGCCAACCCACATGACATAATCGCAGGTCGGCTCGTCCGTCATTTCTCTCAGCTTTCTGACACCAATGCCGGTATAGGCAGCAGCTTCTTCCAGCGTGATTGTTGCCCGTTCCCAGACGGGAACCAGATTGTTTTTTTCTTCTCTATTCATTTTCTCTTACCTCCTGCTGTTCGTTTCTCCGCATAGTCCTGGTAATTTGTGTAACGGTATTCACACCAGTCATATTCTCTCGACTTGAAAAACTTCTTTCGGATAGCATCATAAAAATGCTGAATCGCTCTGAGGTTGATGTTCTCCGTAAGGACTAAATCCCCGACCGTAATCTTTTCAAGCTGCCTGTGAACCTTTCTCCATCCGGTGTAGTCGAAGCACTGATTCATTGCCCCACAGTACATCGCTTCGTCTACTGTGATATTCGGATTCAGACTGCGATACAGGCAAACGATAATTTCCTCGACTCGTACTGCATCGAGCAGGTTCATATTCAGCAGATCAAAGACGCGCATATCCAGGACCTGATCCATATGTTCAAAGCCAAGCGAATCGAAGTAATTCGCCACAGTACGGTTTACAACAGCCTGCCAGTCATCAATTACCACAGCGGTATTCAATTCGACATTCATCGTCACACCTCGTCTTTCTGCAACGAGCGCAAACCAAGACTGATAGCCGCTGCTGCATCAATCTGGTGCATAACGCTTTTGCTTACATGGCCGATCTTATCTCCCAGTCTGCACTTATCGACCGTCCGCAGCTGCTCCAGCAAGACCAGAGAGGGACGTACACCACTCTCTCGACCTACATGCACATGAGTCGGTAAAATGTTTTTTCTGATATTGCTGGTCAGCGGTGCAACAATAACCGTTGGACTATAACGATTACCAACATCATTCTGAATGACGACTACTGGACGAAAGCCAGCCTGCTCAGAGCCAGCCGCCATACCCAGCTCGGCATAGAGAATATCTCCGCGCAAGATGAGATTTCTCTTGTAAGTATTCATATCGACCCTCCTCAAATTTATCCTCTCACTAATCAACTACAACCTTCGAGTCCAAAAACTGATAATCATTTTTGAAAAAATTCAAAATAAATTTTTCAAACAGCTTTACGCGGTATCTTGCCTGATGTTCCGGAATATCATATTTCTCCCTTAAATAATTGCATGCCTTATGTTTTCTGCCATTCAAATAGAATCTGAGAACCTCATTCGCCCATGGCTTCCAGTTTTCAAGCGCAGCACGCAGCTGGCGCATAGTTTCTTTCTCAACTACAGCCTTCTCTACGCAAAAGCTATCTGCAATAAAGTCAGTCAAATCGCCTGCATCTTCATTTGCACAAAGCGTGTCTGTAGACAGAAACTTATACTTTCTTCTTTCATTCTGAATTTTGTTTCTGTAAGTTTGCTTGCTGTTCCACTTCTGATAATCCGGCAAGCCTGTTTCGATGTACATGACATCCAATCCATCCGTATCAGCAATTACATCCTTGGTAAACAGCCTGCGTTCCTGTAAAGGCAGTTCCTTATTCTTAATCAGTATCTGCGTGAATTCCTCCTGAGAGGCAATCCGCATTCCCATACTTGTATTCTCTCGATCAACAAAGACCAGCACAGTCGTTTTCATCTTGCAATCTCCTTTGAAATTTTTTTGAAAAAATCAAAGGTGATCACGGATATGCGGCGATTAGCGCCAGCCAGTAAAAAACGCTCATTTCGTTCCTTTCTGGAACCAAATGAGCGCAAAAAAAGCCACTTGATCTGCTAACCTATCGCCACAATGATCGAACCGTGCTTTCTAAAGCACAGGTTGCAAATCAAGTGGCGCAATGGAAGTCAGCACATCAAGTGGCTCCGGGGCACAATCTTGTTACTCCATATTCAATTCAATCCGCTTATGCGGTATACAGCCGAAAGGCAATCGGTGGAAACACTACTTCCTCACCGCAGTTCGGGCATTTTGCCCTTGAAGGGCCATGTTCCCCCCGATACAAAATCTCGATCTTATGCTCACAGTATGGGCAGAGCCGCGCAACGCTGGTGCCGAAAGCCGCCATGCTGAACTGAAGTTTCAATTCTTCCTGCTCCGCCTTCACCTGCGCATAGCGTTCCGGGTCCTGCGTCTTTACATCAAGTCTTGCCATATTGAAATACCTCCTCTGAGAATCTATCTATCTGTTTCATCACAGCAAATATCGATTAAACTGTACGGATTATTCAGGTCGTTTCGATCTACCAGGCCCAGCTGCTTCATTCGAATTACCAGTGCCGTTTTGGAGACCCCCATCTTATCTGCAATCTGCGAAAATGCTTCATACTGCCTTGCCGCAAATATTCGATTGACCATACGCATTTTCTTTCCTAAGCCATACTCCTGCATATACTGCAGGATCAGGTCTTTGGGCATCAGCACTGCTGAAGCCAGCATATTGGTACGCCATTCTTCCCAGTCTGGCGTCACGTTTCGTGGTGCAAAACGCAGGCTGTAATAGACTCTGCGCAGCTGAACGCCTAAATAGGTTTCTGGATACAGCATTCCGTATACCAGATGGCAGGCTTCGTGCATAAGCGTGAAATTGTGACGCCCGATATTTGCGTTTTCGCTTCTCAAACTCTCGTCAACGAAAACCGTCCTGCCGTCCAAGGGCGCATATACCGGGTGCTCAACATCATCAAACACCTGAATCTGAACCGGAAGCATACAAGTCAGGCCCAGCACATGCCCAAACCGCGATAATTTATGATATGCGATCTGGAGGCCAAGCACATTGCTTGTAACAATTTCAGGGTCGATTCTCGTTACCGTTTGATTCTGCTGCGCACAGTACCGGTGATATGCCCGCACGATGCGCTCGGCAATCGTTTCGATTTCTTGAACCGTCAGGTAGGGCATAACTGGCACCTCCTACACATGAAGGTTTTTGGCTTCTACAAACCACAAGCCTTCATCTTCAAAGAGGAATGTACGATGCTGTCCGATCCGGATGGAATACCGTATGCCGGTTCCTCCGACTTTACTCGCGGCGGCTCTCTTTCTGCCTAATACCTGGTCGATCTCATAGGTCTTGCCATCGGAGAACTTGATAGATAGCGGTATGCTGCCGCCATCCTTCGTATGGCGTACCAGGGTGTCTACATAGACCTTTTCCCAATTAACTGTCTGTTCCATAGTCTTTACTCCAAAGATTTATCTTTTTCCTACTGATACATCAGTCCCGGCATTTTTACGCTATCGCGTCCATCATCCGGCATCTTCAGATTGCCAAGCAGGCCAGCATATGTTAGAGATTTTTTGCCGAAACGACGACGCAGATCTTCGATCGCATCCTCCAGCCGCACTCTGCGATCTCGCCGCTCATAATCGACCATCAGTGAAAGCTGCTCTTCTGTTGTCTGAGGTATCAGGTCGATTGCGCGAATGGTGATTGCGCGAACTTTTTCAGTCCATATATAATGCTCTTTGAATAGCTGGAAGCCTGCTGCGGCTATTTCAGAGGGCAGCTGCGTTTTGAACGGCAGTTTGTACTGATACTGGGTACTGTAAAGGCTCTTGTTTCGCACAAAAATCTGAACGCCGGTAGCTGCCAGCCCATGTACGCGCAAGCGGTGGCCAACATCCTGGCTTAATTCCAGCAGCACATGAAATACTTCTTCCTCGTTATCAAGGTCAGCCGTACAGGTAATGCCATGTCCTACGGACTTGACCGGACTGACAAAATCCTTCTGCATCACGCGAGACTCGTCCGTACCGTTTGCATATCGCCAGAGCTTCAGACCGTTGATACCAAACATATATTTCAGCGTGCTCGGCTCTGTTGCAGCCAGATCACCGATCGTCTTGATACCGTAGCTGGCCAGCTTCTTCGTTGTGGCGCTGCCTACATAGAGCAGCTCTGATGCGGCCAGTGGCCAAATGTTCTCCTTGAAGTTCTGCTTTGTGATTACGGTAATCGCATCCGGTTTCTTCAGATCACTGCCCAGCTTGGCAAATATCTTATTGAATGATACGCCGATACTCACCGTCAGCCCCAGTTCTTCCTTCACCGACTGCCGAATCTCCTCTGCAATCTCCAATGGTTTGCCATATATCTCGCAGCCGGTCACATCCAGCCAGCATTCGTCCATTCCAAACGGCTCCACCAAATCGGTGTAACGGTAATAGATCTCATGTGCCAGCTTTGAATACTTCAAATACTGGTCATACTGCGGCGGAACAAGAATCAGATCTTTACATCGCTGCTTTGCCTCCCAGTTTACCATGCCGGTTTTGACCCCAGCTCGCTTTGCAAGCTCTGACTTTGCCAAAACGATTCCATGCCGGTTCTCTGTTGATCCACACACTGCAACCGCTTTGCCTCGCAGTTTGGGATCAAGCATCATTTCAACCGATGCGTAGAACGAGTTCATATCACTATGCAATATTGCACGATCGGCACTCATTGCCACTCACCTCGCTTTCTGTGCTTTAAGCATATCATTTCTTTATACGATATGTCAATCGTGCATTTGTATCGTTTTATTCAATTCTTTCTTGACACTGCTCTTTCTGACTTATATAATATAAGCATAAACACAGAGGGAGGAACAGACCATGAAAAAGGCTAACCGTTCCAGCAAAATTATCAACTTCAAAGATTTCAATGCCGGCTATAATGCTGTTTCTGAAAGAGAAGATAATATCATCGGGCAAAAAATTGCAGATTTCCGAGCTGCAAATAAAATGAGTCTGACCGATCTGCGTATACTGCTTGAAATACATGGTATATCTATAACCAACGCTTCTATCAGCAAATGGGAAACCGGAGCTTCTGTTCCGAACATCTATCAGTTCATTGCCGTTATGCAGGCTCTTGGCATAGACGAAAATATCTCCTTCTTCACGCGCGCTGCCGCACAGCTGAACCCAGAAGGATTGCGGAAGCTGCGCGAGTATCGTGACGATCTGATAGCTACCGGAAAATACAGAGTCGTTGCCAGGCACTCCTATGAAGAAGAATGCATTGATATGCCAATCAGCACGCTTTCCGTTTCGGCTGGTACTGGTACATTCCTCGATGAAGAGAATTTTGAAACTATTTCTTTTCCAAAGAGTGCAGTCCCTGACCGTGCTGATTTTGGTGTTCGTGTCTGCGGCGATAGTATGGAGCCAGTTTATCACGATGGTCAAATCGCATGGATTCAGGAATGCAGTGAACTCTCCCCAGGCGAGGTCGGCATCTTCATGTATGACGGCGACGGCTACATCAAGATGTATGATGAGCAGAAACCTTGCGAAAACGAACGTTACGATTTTACTGACAGCGACGGCACACTCCATATGCAGTCTGTTCTGATTTCGTACAATAAAAAATACGAGCCGAAGCTCGTATCTCCATTAGTTAGATTTTCTATTGTAGGTCGTGTACTGAACTAATTTCCAATTAACCTCAGAGGAGGTCCTTGACTTGAATACTATTAGCCGTGTGCAGGAACTTGCTGACGAACGCGGACTTACCCTTTGCCAGCTCTCTAAAATATGTGATTTGTCCGAAGCCACAATCCGCACTGCTAAGAAACGCGGTAATCAGCTAAGTGTGGATACCATAGAGCGTATCTGCGAGGCACTGGATATATCGCTTAGTGATTTTTTTGCAGAAACCTTACCCAAATAAATTCGCCATACGCATGAGCTTCTATCTCCACTTTCGTAACCATCTAATCTATCCTCGCCAAGAAAAATACTGGATACCATCGAGATATCCAGTGTTTTTCGAATGCGTTAAATCGTCAATGACGAACACTTTCGCGTCTACCACATCGTCACACGGTACATCGAGTTCATATGGGCGATGATAATGATGGCGCAGCCGGTGTCCTTGCCACGGCAATCAGGTGGTTGAACTCAGCTCTTGTT
>CABRZK010000124.1 GCA_902475415.1 uncultured Eubacterium sp. | reverse complement strand
AAGATCGGACTTGATTACGTTTCCTGCTCACCATTCCGTGTACCGATCGCTCGTCTTGCAGCAGCACAGGCAGCGATCGCTGATGAGAAATAGAAGATATAGTTGAATCATTTGATTGAATGAACTATAATAGGCGTATCACTTTTCCGTGATGCGCCTATTTTAATGAAAGGAACAAGATACAGTGGCAAAAAATCAGAAAACCTATGGGATAGTCGTAGACTTTTTTAAGAAAAAAATTATAGCGGGAGATTTAAAACCTGGGGAGAAGCTTCCGCCGGAACGGGAGATTGCAGAAGAACTGGGAGTCAGCCGTAATTCGGTACGTGAAGCGATTCGCTTCATGGATATGACAGGAGTTATTTCTTCGCAACAGGGATCCGGTAATTATATTACCTGCGATTTCCAGAGCAGTCTGGAAGAAACTATGGGAATGATGTTTGCTATGGATCAGATTAATTATATACAGATCAGTCAGATTCGATACTCACTGGAACGTCTGGCATTTACACTGGCGTTGGATCATGCTTCGGAGGAAGAAATCAGCCTGATGGAGGATTGTGTCAATAAACTGGATAAAAGTACAGATGCCAGCGTGAATAATGAACTGGATAAAAAAATTCATTATACGTTGGCCAGGGCGTCAGGAAATATTTTGATATTGGATATTTTAGAAGCATGTTCCAGTGTCATTGACTCTTTTGTTAAAGATTTACGCCGGGCGATCATTCAAAATGAAGCCAGAAAAGAACTTTTGAATGACTGCCATCACCGGATAGTAAAAGCGTTGAGAAAACATAACAGAGAAGCAGGAATTCAGGCGGTAAAGGAACATTTTGCTCTGATTGATGAAATACTGCTTGAATGGGAACGTAGATTATAAACTGTGCAGAGGCAGATTTTGAAAAGAATGAAACTAGTACAGCGATTTCTAAATAAGTACCACATATAACTTGTCTGTTTTCACAATTGTGCAATTCCAAAAGCCTCGGCGTAGCCCGCTACGCCTGTATTTTTGAAATCACACACTTGTAAAAACATCCTGCGTTCTATATGGTACTTGAGGAAGCAATCCAGAATCTGAGAAAGAAAATCGAAACGAAGCAGGTCAGTGTTTCGATAGGATCATTATGGAATGAACAGCCGGAAGATCTGGAAGAGATGCTGAAGCAGGCGGATGCATTAATGTATGAAGAAAAAGAGGCATACTATAAGGTAAACGGAACCTATCACGGATTTTATTACACGGAGAAAACAAAATAAGTAAAAAATAAGAGGACTGTAATTACAAGATGATGTGCATTGTATACAGTTCTCTTTTGTATTGAAAACTGTACATCAGAAAAAAAGTGTGTTATACTTTGTAAATCTGTCTGGAAAAAGACGGAATACAAATGAGTTGAGAGGTTAAAAAGATGTTAGAAATCATTCAATCAGTGAATGCCGTGGTGAACAACTTCATCTGGGGTGTTCCTGCCATGATCTGCATTATTGGCGTTGGTCTGTTGCTCAGTGTGCGGACGAAATTTTTGCAGATTCGTAAGTTTCCATATGCAATGAAGCAGACCATTGGAAAAATTTTTGAGAAAAAAGATGCTTCTGATGGTGCAATGACCCCATTTCAGGCGGTCTGTACGGCGCTTGCCGGAACAGTCGGAACTGGAAACATTGCAGGTGTTGCAGGTGCGATTGCGATTGGTGGTCCGGGAGCTGTCTTCTGGATGTGGATCTCTGCATTACTTGGTATGTGTACAAAGTTTTCGGAAGTGACGCTTGCCGTACATTTTCGTGAAAAAAATGCAGTGGGAGACTGGATTGGCGGTCCGATGTATTACATAAAAAATGGTCTGAAAAAGCACTGGCACTGGCTTGCTTTCTTATTTGCATTGTTTGGTGTACTGACTGTATTTGGAACAGGAAATGCCACCCAGGTAAATACAATTACGACAGCAATTGATTCTGCTTTGCTGAATTTTAATGTGATTCCGGAGTCAGCTACCAAAGTCACAAATCTGGTGATCGGTATTATTGTGGCGATTCTTGTTGCCATGATCCTGCTTGGTGGTGTAAAGCGTATCGGACGCGTGACAGAAAAACTGATTCCATTTATGGCATTGTTGTATATTGTTCTTGCTTTTGGCGTGATCTTTTTAAATATCGAACGTGTGCCGGAAGTATTTTATTCTATCATTGACGGTGCATTTCGCCCGGCCTCTGTAACCGGCGGTATTGTGGGAAGCTTTTTCCTCAGTATGAAAAAAGGTGTAGCCCGCGGTATTTTTTCAAATGAAGCAGGTCTGGGTACCGGATCGATTGCACATGCATGTGCGGATACCGGAGAACCGGTGAAACAGGGTATGTTCGGTATTTTTGAAGTGTTTACGGATACGATTCTGATTTGTACACTGACCGCTATGGTTATTCTCTGCAGCGGCATTCCGGTAGGTTATGGCGCAGATGCAGGTGCAGAACTGACGATTTCCGGCTTTACAGCTACCTATGGTAACTGGGTATCCATTTTTACGGCGGTGGCACTTTGCTGTTTCGCATTTTCCACAATTATTGGCTGGGGATTATATGGTGCACGCTGTATGGAGTATCTTTCTTCTGAAAAATGGGTAAAACCGTTTATGGTAGTTTATGCACTGGTTGCAATTGTAGGCGCTACGATGGATCTTGGCATGCTGTGGAGCATTGCAGAGACTTTCAATGGACTGATGGCGATCCCGAACCTGATTGTATTGTTCCTGCTTTCCGGCACAGTGGTAAAACTTGTGAAAGATTATTTTTCCAGAAACAAGAAATAGTTATGATGTTATTAGGAAAAGTTTTGAATTGTCTGAAAAATAACTGAATAATTGGAAAAAGACTTGAAATCCCATGATGGTTTTGCTACACTTTACCTCAGTGATGATGTATTGAAAAAAATACAATCTTACAATCTGAGAGTTACAGGAAAGGAGAAGCTATTATGGGATTTTTAACAGGAAAAACAGCAATTATTACAGGAGGAGGTCGCGCAGTATTAAGTGACGGAAGTTGCGGTTCTATTGGATATGGTATTGCGACAGCCTATGCCAAGGAGGGAGCAAACCTGGTGTTGACTGGTCGTAATGTAAAGAAACTGGAAGCTGCAAAAGAAGAACTGGAACGTTTATACGGAATCAAAGTTCTTCCGGTTCAGGCAGATGTATCTGCAGGTGCAGATAACGAAGCCGTTGTAGAAAATGTGGTAAAACAGGCAATCGACACATTTGGAAGAATTGATGTGCTGATCAATAATGCACAGGCATCTGCATCCGGCGTTCCGTTGGCAGAGCATACAACAGATCAGTTTAATCTTGCACTGTATTCCGGATTATATGCGGTATTTTACTATATGAAAGCATGCTATCCATATCTGAAAGAGACGAAAGGTTCTGTTGTCAACTTTGCATCCGGTGCAGGACTGTTCGGTAATTACGGTCAGTGTGCATATGCGGCAGCCAAAGAAGGTATTCGTGGTCTTTCCAGAGTTGCAGCAACGGAATGGGGCAAGGACGGTATCAATGTGAACATTGTGTGCCCGCTGGCATGGACTGCTCAGCTGGAGAATTTTGAGAAAAATTATCCGGAAGCATTCAAAGCAAATGTAAAAATGCCGCCGGCAGGACATTATGGTGACGTTGAAAAAGAAATTGGTCGTGTATGTGTACAGCTCGCATCCCCTGATTTTAAATATATGAATGGTGAGACATTAACACTGGAAGGCGGTATGGGTCAGAGACCATAAAAATCAGACGATATATTGAAATTTTTGAAAGCATAAAGGGGCAGGAACTATTATAAAATGTTCTTAAACAGGATCGGAAAGAGTTTGATATTTTCTTGACAGCCCATACCTGCTGTGCTATATTTTAGAACGGCAAAGGTGCCAGTAGTAACGTACTTCTGGCACCTTTTTTCTGCAATAAAGTAAGAAACTTTGTTGCTGTAAATTAACAAAGTAATAGAGAGATTGAGCAGGAGGATATTATGGAAAACAACCAGACGAATGAGAAACAGCAGGATTATGAGCTTCAGGTTGTACCTGACAGTGCGAGAAAAGGATTTTTACCCATGTTTGTGATTATGATGGGTTTTACTTTCTTCTCTGCCAGCATGAGTGTAGGTGGTCAGCTGGGTATTGGTCTGAATATGACGAAGTTTATATGGGCATTGCTCATTGGTAATGCAATTCTTGGTGCATACACTGGTATTCTTGGATTTATGGGATGCAAGACAGGATTGACACTGGATCTGATGGCGCGACATGCTTTTGGACGAAAAGGATCCTGGCTTTGTTCGGCAATCATTACCTTTACCCAGATGGGATGGTTTGGCGTGGGTATTGCCATGTTTTCCATTCCGGTTGCAGAACTGACCGGTATTCCGGTTGTTGTCCTGGTTATTTTATCTGGTGGTCTGATGACAGCTTCTGCTTATTTTGGTATTAAATCTCTGGAAATTGTCAGTTGGATTGCAGTTCCGGCTGTTGGTATCCTGGGATGTGTTTCTGTAGGCATGGGTGTTTCTTCTATGGGCGGAGTTGCAGGCCTGTTTGCTGCAGAACCGCAGAATCCGATTACACTGGCCACAGCAATTACACTGGTTGTTGGTTCTTTTGTCAGTGGAGGAACGACGACTCCGAACTATACCCGTTTTGCAAAGACAAAGAAAATTGCAGTTATCGCAACGGTTATTGCTTTCTTTGTGGGAAATTCCCTGATGTTCGTCTTTGGTGCAGTCGGCGGTTCTGTAACCGGTCAGGCGGATATCTTCTATATCATGATTGCGCAGGGACTGGCTTTACCGGCAATTATCGTTCTGGGTCTGAATATCTGGACAACGGCAGATAATGGTCTGTATTCCTGTGGACTCGGACTTTCCAATATTACAGGATGTTCCAAAAAGAAAATGGTACTGGTCAGCGGTATTATCGGAATGGTTGCTTCTGTATGGCTGTATTACAATTTCACTTCCTGGCTGACATTTATGGGATATGCAATTCCGCCGGTTGGTGGTGTGGTAATCACAGATTATTTCATGCATCAGAAGAGATATCAGGACAATGATGTTTCTAACATGAAAACAGTGAAATGGTATGCAATTATTGCAGTTGTTGCAGGAGCAGTAATTGGATTGAAAGTTTCGTTTGGTATCGGTTCCATCAATTCTATTGTTGCAGCATGTATTATTTACTTTATCGGTGATAAAATCTGTGAAAAAGCTAAATAATGACCTGCGGTAACGTGACAAAGAGGTGTTGAAAAATGAATCGAGGAAATGTATTTGGAATTAATGGAAAAATTGAAACACAGTGCCTGACAGTTGTTGGAGCACAGTATGCGCCGATTGGTGCCATGACGATGGAAGAGGTGGATCGAAACACAGATACATTGCTTTCCTACATGGACCGGGCTTCCGGTGGTTTCCCGGGCTTTGATCTGTTTGTGGCACCGGAGGCGTGCATTCAGGGATTCCCGCAGTTTGGCTGGGAGCATGCGTTACTGACACTGGAAAGTCCGCAGATTAAGCGGTTTCAGGAAAAGTGCGCAGAGCTGGAAGTATATGGCGTATTTGATTTTCTGCTTCGCATCGATGAAGAGAATAATTATACAAATACGGCTCTGGTCATCAGTGATCAGGGGGAAATTGTTCATCGGTATGATAAGATGAATCCCTGGATTCCTTTTGAAGGTTCTGTGCCAGGAAGAAGTTGTACTGTCTGCAATGGGCCGAAAGGATCCAGGCTGGGGATTATTATCTGTGCAGATGGGGATTATCCGGAAATGTGGCGGGAAGCTGCCGTGCAGGGGGCCAATGTGATTATCCGACCGACACATTATATGGATCCATGGCAGAATGCATGGGAAATTACCAACAAATCGGGTGCCTATTTTAATCAGGTGTATGTGGTTGCTGTTAATTGTTCGGGAACAGCAGAAAATGAAAATTTTTCCTGTTTTGGTCGCAGTATGATTCTCGGTCCGGATGGAAATGTTATATGTGAAGGCGCAAATGGTGCGCCGTCCATGATTAAAGCGGATCTGTATCCGGGGATTATCGATGCAATGCGCAGCCAGGCAGTTCATTCATCACCGATGTATTCTTATGTACATCGTGGCGCATCCAGTCGTCCTTATGCAGGCCGTGGCCTGGATGCTTCAGATTATACAGCTTATAAAAGAGGTGAAAAGGATGGTGACACAGTTTAAAGGGATGCTGCATCTTCTTCATAAACGGATGGCGGATATTTCTTATCCGGTTACAAAACAGGAGATTATCGACCAGATTGGTATGGAAAAGGTGAAGACAGGAGAGAATCAGTATATGACAGTTTCTGATATCGTGCAACCAATTCACCAGGAAACATTTTCCTGTGCAGCAGAATTTTATTGTGCATTGTTGGGAGCATAAATAGCATATGAATTTTGAAAAGACACTTTCTGACCAGAATGAAAAGCATGCTGGTTGGAAAGTGTTTTTTTACATTGTGTAAAATGGATCCAAATTTTCTGCAATATCAAACACTTCCTGTAAACAATGCGCAGCTTCGCACGCGAAACCAAAGTTGCATTTAATGTCAGACAAACTATTGTCATATATAAATAACACATGTGAGTTACTAATATCTGCAATAAGTAAAAAATAAAAAACATTATTGACAGCTAACTGGTGTTGCTTTATACTAAGAAAAGATAGAGAAAGGAAATCTGGTATGCAGGCGACGGAATTGGAAAAAACAGAAAATTATTATCGCACACAGATGCAAAAAGACAGAATTGTAGAGCGCTTAAAAGAAAATGGATGTCGTATTACAAAACAGAGAATGACTTTACTGGATGTGATTTTGAGCGGAAATTGTACCAGCTGCAAAGAGATTTATTATAAGGCATCAAAACTGGATGCCAAAATAGGAACTGCTACAGTATATCGTATGGTAAATCTACTGGAAGAGATTGGAGCAATCAGTAGAGTTAATTTATATGAGGTAACCTGTGGAACTGCTGAAAAATCAGAAGAACATGTTGTGGAACTGGATGACAGTTCTGTGCGTGTGCTGTCAGAACCGGAATGGAACAGGGTGATTGAACGGGGGCTGCGTGCGTGCGGTTACATTGACCGACAAAATGTAAGGACGGTAAAAGCCGGGATTGTATAAAAAAACCTTGCATCTTTCATAAGAGTGTGATATCTTATTAAATAAGAATATGTTGTATGCTGTAAGAGTGGGCGTGAGTCCACTCTTCGTTGTTGTATAGTGAAACCTGAGAAAGAAGGTGACAAAGATGTCAAAAAGAGAAGAATATGAAGCACGCACAGAGGAATTG
>CABRZK010000123.1 GCA_902475415.1 uncultured Eubacterium sp. | reverse complement strand
TAGTGAACGTCTAGCTGTCGAGGAAAAATTCTCCGTTTTCGTCGTCACTACCTACAGCCATGCTCCCCAAAAGTCTCCAAAACTTCCTTAAAAAATCCATTGACAGAAAATTAAATTGTATATAAAATAATACATAAGAATGTATACAAAATACGATATAACAAATTCATTATAAATAAAAATGGAAACGAGGGATGAATCAATGGACGAAATAAGTTTGAAAGCACTTGCCAAAATTAATCTTGGCCTGGATGTGCTTGGAAAACGCGAAGACGGATATCATGATGTGCGAATGATCATGCAGACCATTCATCTGTATGACCGTGTGGAGATTAAAAAGACACGTTCTCCGCATATTCATGTAGAGACAAATCTGTATTATCTGCCGGTAAATGAAGATAATCTAGTATATCGGGCAGCAAAACTGATGAAGGATGAATTTCAGATTAAAGAAGGTGTCCGCATTGTTCTCCAGAAATTTATCCCGGTGGCAGCAGGACTAGCAGGTGGAAGTTCCGATGCAGCCGCCGTTCTGGTTGGAATGAACCGTATTTTTAATCTAGGATTAAAACAGAGTAAGCTGATGGAACTCGGACTGAAAATCGGTGCAGATGTACCGTTTTGCATTATGCGTGGTACTGCGCTGGCAGAGGGAATCGGAGAGAAGCTGACAGCACTCCCACCAATGCCAAAATGTCCGGTGCTGATCGCAAAACCGGCGATTTCCGTGTCAACCAAAGCCGTATATGAAGGTCTGAAATTATATGATGGTATGGAACATCCGGATATTGATGGTGTGATGGAAGGCATTCAGCAGAAAGATCTGAAAGGCGTAGCTTCTCATATGGGAAATATTCTTGAGACAGTAACCATTCCGATGTATCCGGTGATCAAAGACATCAAAAAGCTGATGATGGATAATGGTGCATTAAATGCGATGATGAGCGGAAGTGGTCCGACCGTATTTGGACTTTTCCCGAATGAAAAGGAAATCCGCCGGGCTTATGATGCACTGAAACAGTCCGGACTGGCAAAAAATGTATACACATCCGATATTCATAACAACAGAAGATAAACGACGAAAAAGAGGGGGAAACAGATTATGACAGACAATTTGGAATTACAGATGGATGCCTATCTGCCACTTCGTGATGTCGTGTTTCAGACATTGCGTGGTGCGATTTTAAAAGGTGATCTCAAACCAGGCGAGCGTCTGATGGAATTGCAGCTTGCGTCCAAACTTGGTGTAAGTCGTACACCGATCCGGGAGGCAATCCGTATGCTGGAGCAGGAAGGCCTGGCCGTGACGATTCCGAGAAAAGGTGCAGAAGTTGCCAAAATGACAGAGAAAGATATGGAAGATGTACTTGAAATCAGACTTTCTCTGGAAGGACTTGCAGTTCGTCTTTCCTGTGAAAAAATTACAGCAGGGACTTTACAGGAACTGAAAGTAGCCATGGATGAATTCGAAGAAAAGACAAAAGGCGGTCAGTTTGTGGAGATTGCCAAGGCAGATGTAAAATTTCATGATATTTTATATCAGGCATCCAATAATCCGAAACTGCAGCAGCTGTTGAGCAACCTGCGTGAACAGATGTATCGGTATCGTGTGGAATATCTGAAAGATGATAGCATTTATCCAAGACTGATTGAAGAGCATCAGAAGATGTATGAGGCATTGAAAGCCAAAGACTCCGCACTGGCAGTTTCTTATGTAGAGCGTCATCTTCATAATCAGGCAGAAGCGGTGAAAAAAATTATCCGTGAGCAGGAGTAGGAATAAAAACAACAGAACAGCACATATTAAGAGCAGACGAAGGTCTGCTCTTTTTTTCTCTATGACAACCGAATGAAGGCAAAATATACCGAAAAGTTGGGGATGCAGATGGCGGGAATGATTTTTCAAACACACTCCAGTACAGCGTTTCTTAAATAACTGCCAATTTATAACGCAGAAAATGGAGGATGTTCTTTTTGCTGAAAAATGGAAGATATCTGAGGTTTTGGAGGTGGATGATATGCAGGATCAGGCGGTTTCTAAAAATCTGGACGAAAATATCATATGGTGGAAACAGCAGTTTTCTGACTGTGCAGATATAAAAATGCGTCCGATGTGTCTTGGAAAAGAACTGAATATCCGGGCGTTTTTGAGTTATATCGAAGTAACCGGCGGCAAGAATATGATGGAAGATTCCGTGCTTGGAAAATTGCTGAACCGACTGAGTGTGCTGGATAAAAATGCTGTATACAATGTGTTACAGGAAAATGGTCTTGGCGTATCTGATGTGACACCTTTTAAGCAGATGTCTGAGGCAGCATCCGGAATGTTGACCGGAGATACGATTCTTTTTGTTGACGGGTTTGACCGGGCATTAAAGATGCCGGACAAAGGTTATCCGGGGATGTCTCTGCAGGAGACGGATTCGGAAAAAGCAATCCGTGGAAGTAATGAGGGGTTTGGCGAATCCATCAAACAAAATACGGCACTGATACGGAAACGGTTGCGCTCGGTTGATCTGAAGGTGACAGAATGTAAGTGTGGAAAACGGACCGGTACAAATGTGGACCTGATGTATATGGATGGAATTGTGCGTCCGTCAGTTGTGCAGGAGATGCAGCAGCGGCTTGGATCATTTGAGATTGACGGCATTCAGGACAGTGGAGCGATCGAACAGCTGACGGAGACACAGTGGTTTTCACCATTTCCACAGTTTCAGACAACCAGGCGACCGGATCGGGCGGTGATGGCACTTCTGGAAGGGCGGGCGGTTTTGTTTGCGGATAATTCACCGGAAGCTCTGATTTTTCCGACAGATTATAATTCCTTTATCAAGACTACGGACGATTATTATACCCGGTGGGAGATTGCCACATTTACCAGAGCATTACGCTACGTCGCCGCTTTTTTATCCATGATTCTGCCGGGATTATATCTGGCTATGACTAATTTTCATACACAGCTGCTTCCCACCAAATTATTACTTTCTTTTGCGGCAGCGAGACAGGGCGTGCCATTTCCGGGAGTGATAGAAGTACTTTTGATGGAATTATCCTTTGAACTGTTGCGGGAGGCTGGTGTGCGTCTGCCGGGAGCGATGGGAAATACCATAGGAATTGTCGGAGGACTGATCATCGGACAGGCAGCGGTAGATGCCAATATTGTCAGTCCCATGGTGGTGATCGTAGTAGCTTTTACTGCGCTTTGCTCTTTTGCCATTCCAAATGAGGATTTTGCAACCGCCTTTCGATTGCTGAAATTTGCTTTTATCGGTTTGTCAGCGGCACTTGGATTTTATGGTTTTTTGCTGGGTCTTCTGATTCTGCTCATTCATCTGGCACAGCTGGAAAGCTTTGGCATGCCATATCTGATGCCCTTTGTTGGGGCAGATCTGAATGAGTATCGGGATGAACGGGATACGCTGATACGCCCGCCTTTGCAAAATCTGACACACAGACCATTTTATGCAAATCCGAAAAATCGAGTCCGGTTACGGAAAAAATAAGTATGTACTATCAGACAGAATGTTTTGTTTAAACAATTCCTGAAGTATCCAAATACAGAAAGAATGGAGGGCAGCGTATGCAGGAACCTTTTTCCGTCAATAATCATAAAATATCCGCCAGACAGATACACCGGACATTGACATTGGAACTTCTGGGAATCAGCACGCTGTTGTTGCCGTCCCTGCTTGCTTCAACGTGTGGTGTAGATGGGATTTTTGCACTGGCAGTGGGAGGAGCAGGAGCTGTTGTTCTGCTCATGTTCTGGAGTCGACGGTATCAGAAAGACGGATTCCAGGAAAGACTGCGCAGCATAAATCCTGTGATCGGAACCGTGCTCAGAATCTTTTACGGAGCTGGATTTGCCGGAATCGCAGGATATGTGTTGTATCTTATGGCGGGTCTTATTGAGGAGCAGCTGCTTGGACGACAGAAAGAGACCGTCATTGTGGTGACGTTATCGTTGATTGCCTTTTTTGGACTGTTGCGGGGAATGGAATGCAGAGTACGTGTATATGAAGTGCTGTACTGGTTTTTGCTGATTCCCCTCCTGATCATTCTTGGAATTGCCTGTGTGGGAACAGATATGACTGCATGGACTCCGGTGCTTGCCACAGATACAGGAGCTTTTCTGAAAAGTTGTTATCTATCGTTTTTATTTTTCTCCGGAACGTCTCTGTATATCTGTTTCCTTTCTGCATGTCAGGAACCGGAAGCTGCATACCGGGGAACGAGAAGATCTCTGTATCTGCTGATTGGATGCAATCTGGCGGTGTATCTGATTTTGCTGGGTGTGTTTCAGCGTGAATTGCTGGCACACCGGCGTTGGCCGGTGATTGATCTGATGGCGGTGGTGAAACTGCCGGGCAATTTTCTGGAACGACAGGATGCACTGATGATCGGTATCTGGTTTTTCTGTCTGTTTGCATTTCTGGAATCCATGTTGTATTATGCGGTGGATTTTCTGTCAGAGGCAGTTGGCGTTGGCAGTGAAAATGGAAAACAGGAGCTTGCCGGAGAAGATATGGAAAAGAAGGAACAGACAGCTGCTTCACATACGAAGGCCCGAAACCGTCAGGGAAAGAAGCGAATGATTATGACGGGGATTCTTGTGGGAATCGTGTCAGGAATCGCATGTCTGCTGCTTGGATGTGAACATGCAGCAGAAACGATGTTTTACGGATATATGTATGGTGTTTTGCCGATGATGCTGCTGATTCCCGTGTTATATGGAGGCGCCTGCAAAAAGAATTCCGGAAAGGAGATCTGATACATGAAACAGGAGAAACAGATATACAGACGGGAAAGGCGAACATTTCTGATAGCCGGCATGTGTATTCTGATCGTGTTTATTCTGAGTTGTCTGGGCGGATGTGGTGTCAATGAGCTGGAAAATCAGGCGTTTCCGCTGGCGCTTGGAGTGGAAGTCGAGGATAATCTGGCCTATCCGAATCTGCAGGATGAGAAGGCATCGGAAAACGCGCTTTCCTCAGATGTGTACTGGGAGCAGACAGTACCTGATCTGGCAGTGGGAATGCACAGAATGTCAGAAAGCAGTAATAAAAATCCGGATCTGAATCATCTGAAAGTACTGATTCTTCAGCCGCAGATTTTTGCACAGAAAGAAACGATGGAATCTGTGCTGGCATTTTTTGAAAAAGAGACAGAAGCTGCCTGGAATACTTATGTATTGATGACAGAGGAACCTCTGGAAAAACTTTTTTCAGAAGAAAATCAATTGCCGGAATGTATGGGGATTTATCTGGAAGACATGCTGGAGGAATGGGAACATGTAAAAAAACAGGCGTTTGTGACTGTTGGGACACTGATGCGTCAGTTTTACGGTACACCGGAAAGTGCGTGTATTCCGAAGCTGGTGGTGGAACAGGGCAAAATAAGTATCGGTGGTTTTACAATTCTGAATCGCCTTCAGATGGCAGGAAATCTGTCGCTGGAAGATGGACAGAAGGCACTTTTACTGCAAAATAAAGAGAAGGGATACCAGTTTCAGATGCAGGATGGTACCGGAGTTACATTGGAACAGTTGCATGTGAAACGCAGGGTGACTGGGGAAATGGATGAAGAAGGAACCATGTATCCGGTAATGAAGATAACTGTGCGTGGTCAGATAGAAACTACAAATCGTGTGGGATATTCCAGAGAAAAATCTGACTGGAAGAAGAAGGCAGAAGAAGAACTGCAGGAGCAACTGCAGCAGCTGGTCACAGAGTGGCAGAAAGCCGGCTGCGATCTGACGGATTCATATCCTTTGTTGGCCGGGAACGACCGGAAATTGTGGAAAATTTATAAGCAGGATCAGAGCGGGTATACGGCAAATCTGCGGTATATCATAGATGTGGATTTGCAGATGTAGATAAGAACAGAAGCAGAATAGAAGTAGATAAGAATAGATGCAAATGAGAATGGAATAAAATGGAAAAAGCCGGGGATACTCTCTGATACAGCATTTCTTAAATAAGTGATATATGCCACTTATTTAGAAATCATTGTACTGGTAAATAAAGAAGTGGAGGTTTTTTGAGAGAGTATGATAAAAAAGAAAATGATGGCGGTATGTCTGGCGGCAGCAGCCTGTATCCTGCTTTCTACAACGATACAGACACGAAGCTTACAGCAGGGGATGGCGCAGAAGGTGCTTCGATTTCACGTACTTGCAAACAGTGACAGTCAGGCAGATCAGGAACTGAAGCTGAAAGTGCGTGACCAGGTGGGAACATTGATGGCGGAAAAACTGAAGAATGCAGAGACTCTGGAAGAGAGCACACAGGTTGTAAAGCAGAATCTGGATGCGATTGAGTCCTGTGCAGAAACGACGATTCAAAAGGAAGGATATGCATATCCGGTGACAGCAAAACTGGAAAGATGTAATTTTCCAGAAAAAACGTATGGAGCATATACCTTTCCGGGGGGAGACTATGAGGCGCTGCGCGTAGTGGTCGGCTCCGGACAGGGGCATAACTGGTGGTGTGTGATGTATCCGAATCTCTGCTTTGCAGACAGTATGTATGAGGTAGATCCTTCCTCGGGAGAAAAATTAAGAGAAGTACTGGATCCGGAGGAGTATGCGTCTGTTTTGCAGCAGGGAAATTATAAAGTACGCTTTAAAATGCTTGGATTTCTCAATCGCGTGCTTGAATAATTGAGAAAAAACATTTACAATATTGATTGCTATACAACATAACAGGTGAGGAAACGAAATGACAAAAGATGTGTTAATTACCATCAGTGGTATACAGAAGGACGGAGAAGATAACGAGCCGATCGAGACTGTGACACCGGGAGAATATTATTTTCGTAATGGCAAGCATTATATTCTGTATGATGAAGTGCAGGAAGGAATACCGGGTGTCAGCAAATGTATGATAAAAATCGGAGATGAAACCGTGGATCTTTCCAAAAAAGGTGTGGCAGGTGTCCATATGTCTTTCCAGCAGGATAAAAAGACCCGTACTTCTTATCAGACGCCTTATGGAAGCATGATGCTTGGATTTGACGCAAGAACCATCCGGGTGATGGAAGCAGAGGATACGCTGCATCTGAAGCTGGAATATGATCTGGAAGTGGAAGAAGAGCATCTGGCAGAATGTACACTGACGATGAAAGTACAGTCCAAAGGGAAAAAATCGTAGGGCGCAAAGGTATGACCGGAATATTTCCGGTGGCGTAAAGCGAACAATGGATTTGGATTATAGAAGAATACATAAAATATGAGATAAAAATACGAGATAGATATAAGATACGAAACAGAATGAAGATGTATCGATGTATGAGCAGACAGAATGAAAGGAACTAAGGGGAATGACAGAGACAGGAAAAGAAAAAAGCAAGTTTCGATATGCACCGATCGGTG
>CABRZK010000122.1 GCA_902475415.1 uncultured Eubacterium sp. | reverse complement strand
GGGCCACATCTACGGAGCGTACCATACCGCGTTTCTTTCGGAGAACAAGGATGGCCTCCAGATAGTCCTCCCCGGACGGAGTTATTGCTGACTTCATAAACTCTTTTTGCTCTTGTTCCTGCCTTTTTTGTATTTCCGTAATCGCTTCACGGACAATGAAAGAGAAAATCTTGGTGTGCCCCTTTCTTTGAACTCGATTTCCTACATTTCTTGAATTACGGAGAAGAAATCCCGCAAGCGTTGTCGGTTATCAGCAGACCATCCGCCGCTCCATTTAATCCTCCCCATCTCCATGAAAATAAAGAAATTGCAGCACTCGGCAATCAGTTCTGGATCATGTGTGATGATGAACAGCGTCTTACCCATCGCAGAAAGTTGGCGGATATTTTCCGCCACTTCAATCATGTGGTGATAGTCAAGTCCACTTGTCGGTTCATCAAATACTAATATTTTCTTTCTCGACGACAATGCGCTTGCCACAGCAACACGCTGTTTTTGGCCGCCGGAGAGAGAAAGTGGATGCAACTCCTTTAGGGGAAGTAAATCCATACTTTTTAAGATGTTTTCAGCTTCTGGTCGATTTTTTTCCTCACTTCCCGGCATACCAATCAAGACTTCTTCTTCCACACTCTCTGTAAAAAGCTGGTGGTTCACATCCTGCATGACAAGGTAACTGTTTTTCAATCTCTTTTTGCGGTTTAATACTTCACCTTCTATACTAATCTCACCGGTAGCTTTCCTCTCCAATCCGCAAAGGCACCGGGCAAAAGTTGTTTTCCCGGTACCATTGTTACCGATAATTCCGACAACAGCTCCCGCAGGAATAGATAAAGACGGTATATCCAAATCCAGTACGCCATTATAGGAAAAATGAAAGTTTTTCACTTCCAATATGCCGTTTCCATGACACAGGGGTGGCACTCTCTCGAATGTTACTGGCACAATGGAACGAAGTCCTCTCTGCTTAATTACCTCTACCGGAAGGTTCCAAAACTGCTTTGCGGGAACATCCTCCACAATTTGCCCATCCTCCATATAGATCACCCTATCAGCAACCGCTTTCAGATAATTCAAGCGATGTTCCGCAATGATTACAGTTTTTCCATTGTTCTTCCACACAGCGATAATATCCGCAAGTATCTGTATAGAACGGCAGTCCAGATTTGAGGCAGGCTCGTCTAAGACCATCACATCGGGGTCGGGCATTGTAACAGAAGCACAGGCGATTTTTTGCTTTTCACCGCCGGAAAGGTGAAACAAATTCCGTTCCAGCAAATTATCAAGGTCAAAATCATGAGATATTTGTTCCAAACGCTTTTTAATATCGGGAACAGGCCAGCCCATATTCTCGCAGCCAAATACGATCTCACTGGTAGAATCCACATTAAAAAACTGAGAGCGCGGATTTTGAAATACCGATCCTACCAGCTTTGCCGTTTCGCAAACAGGCTGTTTTTCTGTGCGCTGTCTTTATAGCCAAACGATACATTCTGAAATTTAATCATAGCAGACCTCCCTAACAGATAAGATAGACAAGAAATACGCCTGTCATTAAAAGTAGTAAGCATATATCACATGCCTTGAATCCAATTGTACAGTAATTGCTTCGCTCATTCTGACGGCCAAGACCTCTCGTAACAGCAGCGGCAGACAATTCATCACCGATTTTTACCAAAGAAATGATCAATGGCACAAGGCGATATTCTGCCATCGCAATAGGGCCTTTTCGAATTCCAATTCCCCGAAGCCGCATAGCATCTTGAATGGAAGCATATTCATCTCCTACGGTTGGGAAAAAGCGAAACATGATGGAGATGGGAATGATCAATTTCTGACTGATGTGCATTCGTTTCATAGCCGCAATAAATTCGCTTACCCGTGTTGTTCTGAGCATATAATACGCAAACATAAATCCGGGGACAATTCGGGTAATCATGTGACTGAAAAATCGAATCAGAAACCCGCCGAGGCTCATGCCGGATATATACTGTAAGAAAAATTCCGCATTCCACGAAACCACATATAACACAAGGTAAATAACCGCTGTTTTCGTCATTCTTGCATTCAGTAGAAACAAGAACGCAAGAATGGCCAGAAATGGTTTTAAGTAGACGGAAACACCTTCTGTCAGCGATGTCAACATGACAATATTGAAAATCAGCAGAGCATAAAGCTTTGTCCTTGGGTCGAAGGAAACAACGGATAGTTGACTGTGTTTTCCCGCTTTGTCTGCCATCATACGATCCCCGCACGTTTGAAATGCTTTTTTAAGATAGCGCGGCCAATATACGCGCCTACGATTGCGCCCACAATCACACACACAATGTCAACGGGAATCATATAGCTTTTCACTACGGCAGACACGGCCTCCACATAGGCGTCCCCCTGACTGGCGCGGTAGCTTTCCAGATAAGCATCTTTATAAAGGAACAGGATAACCTGGGAACCAATGACCCACTCGCTGAACACGCAATAAGCAATCAGCATATGTTTCCAGCTTTTGTATTGCCCGACTCCCAGGATAAAATCAGCGGCAAGCCCGCAGATCAGGCTCGTGCCAATGGCGTAAGGCCCATATCCCATCATGAAAGTCGCAATTCCCATAAGCAGACAAAGAATCGTGACCATTCCGAATTTATCTGTCTTAGTAAAAAACAGGATGCAGGGGATTCCTCCAAGGACGGCAAGCACCACCGAATAAAATACCGTCATGACCGGTATAAATCCAGTAATCCCGGCAATAAAAAATGCGATGAAATAAAGTACTGCAAAAATACCGATATTGACAAGATCCTTAACTCCAATTCGTTTTTTTTCCATTTTCGTTGTCCTTTCTATTGTTAATTATATTTTCCATCCGATTGCCTGTTTGCGTCGGCCAATGAAATCGGAATAGATTCCGCCTTGTTCCATGAGCTGCTCGTGCGTACCCTGCTGGACAATCTGTCCTTTATTCAGTACAACGATCTGATCCGCGTTCCGAACCGTTTTCAGTCGATGGGCAATCATAATGACCGTTTTATCTTTGGTAAGAGCTTCAATCGCCGCCTGCAAACGGTCTTCGTTTTCCGGGTCAACATTCGCCGTTGCCTCATCAAAGATAACAATGGGGGCGTCCTTTAACATGGCTCTGGCAATGGAAATCCTTTGCTTTTCACCGCCGGAAAGAGAAGCGCCGCCTTCGCCGATTACGGTGTTATAACCATCCGGCAGAGTTGAAATGAAATCATCACAGCAAGCCTTCTTTGCGGCTTCAATAACCTCCTCATGGGTGGCTTCCGGTTTTCCAAACTTGATATTATTCTCAATCGTATCATCAAAGAGATAGACATTCTGGAATACCATACTGATGTTTCTCAGCAGACTGTCAAAGGTATATTCCTTCACATCCTGTCCGCCGATGGAGATGCCGCCGCTGTTTACATCCCAAAAGCGGGCAATCAGATTGCAAAGTGTCGTCTTGCCGGAACCGGAAGGCCCGACAATCGCAGTCAAACTCTTATCCGGGATTGTCAGAGAAACCGATTTTAGAACAGGCCGTTTCTCATAAGAGAATGTTACGTTATGAAACTGAATGTTGTGGGAATCCGGTGTAATGGTACGTCCTTTTTCATCCATAACCGGAACATCATCAATCTCGTTTGCCCGGTTGATGGAATTTTCTGTAATACGCAGATTTGCCATGCTGCTGCCTGCGATTTTAAGTTGTTCATATACCATAAAGGACGCAACCATCATCATCAAACAGTATACCAGCGACATACTGCCATCCAGATAAAAGCAGACCGAAGCAAATATGACCAGCACGCTGAACAGATACAGAATTACCTGTTGGATTGCTACATATGGATTCATCGCTTTTTCCAGTACCATGTTTTTACGAAAGCTTTCATCAATGGCATTGTCAACCTTTTTCCCTTTGTTAAAATCAAGGTTGAAGGCTTTTACAACGCTCATTCCCTGAATCGCCTCCAGAACCGTTTCCACAAGCATGGCCTGTGCTGCCTGTCTCTTCGGCACGTCTGATCTGGATTTCTTCTCCATGAGAGAGACCACGACAAGGAACAGGATAATCCCCACAAACACGATCATACCGATACGCCAGTCAAAAATGAGAATCGCAAGGCAGAAAACAAACGAGGTCAGAAAACCACCAAGAGAAGTAACCAAAACAACAGGTGCGGCATTTTCTACATCACTCAAAATCGTGGTGGCGATTGCCGTGATATTGCCCAAACTGTTTTGGTTGAAATAGCCCATAGGAACCACTTTCAATTTATCACCAATCTGCACACGTTTATCAGCAACCATAAAATATCCGGCATGGGTACGCTGAAGCTGCGATATGTACTGTGTCACGATTCTGCCGGCAATGCTTAATACCATAATCCCAAATGCAGCCAACGAAGCAGAGTTATCTGTATTTCCTGTTACCAGTGCATCCAGAATCATGAAAAGTGCGCCAAGTTGAGCCGCATAAAAAACTGCATTGATAAATCCCCAAATAATCGAATTGCGGATATTCTTTTGCTCAGAACCAGAAAAGCTCCAAATTTTCTTAAATACGCCAATCATTCTTAATCACCATCCTTTGCTCCAATATGCGCGTTCCACATCTCCTGATATAAAGGAGACCTGTGTAGCAATTCATCATGCGTTCCTATATCTTCAATTCTGCCCTCTTTTACAACAACAATCTGATCGGAATCGGTAATGGTGGAGAGCCGGTGTGCGATTACGATCAAGGTTTTTCCAGAAACCAGCTTTCCAATGGCCGTCTGTAAAACAGCCTCATTTTCCGGGTCAAGATATGCGGTGGCCTCATCCAAAATTACGATAGGAGCATTTTTCAGCATAGCGCGGGCAATGGCAATTCGCTGGCGTTCACCGCCAGATAAATGACCACCGGCGCTGCCGACACGAGTGTCATATCCCTGTTCCAGTTCCTGAATAAATTCATCGCAGCCCGCATCTCTTGCGGCCTGTTCTACTTCGGCATCCGTAGCACCTTTCCGTCCCATGCGTATATTTTCCCGCACCGTATCATCAAACAGATAATTGTCCTGTGATACATAGGCAATATGATCTGCAAGCTGGTTCTGCGGTATTTTTTTCAGGTCGCAGCCGCCAAGCGTGATCTCGCCTCCGCCCACATCCCAAAATCCTGCAATCAGCTTTGCAATGGTGCTTTTTCCGCTACCAGACGGTCCAACCAATGCGGTCACAGTTCCGGGTCTGATTTTCAGCGTAATTCCATGCAAAATCTCTTTCTTATCCGCATGATAGGAAAATGTCACCTGATTCATTTCAATGGTCAAATCCTTCAACTCGACTTCTTCCATCGGGCGAACCAGTTCTTCCTTATCCAAAATTCCGCAGACCTCGCCGACTACCGTTCCCATTGCGGCGATACTGTCCATATAATTGCTGGCGGCGAGGATAGGGCCGATGATTCCTAAAGAAATAATAATAACTGTAATAAAATCCGTCATAGCAAGACTGCCACCCGCATAAAATAGGAACCCAATGGGCAGTACGGTTAAAAGCGTTGCAGGACAAATGGCAGTATAAGCAGACATGGGCCACTGGCAGCTTTTCATCCAGTTATAGAAATAAGACGCATCATAATTTACTGCATCTGTATATTTTTGATATGATTTTGCGCTTTGACTGAATGCTTTTATCACCTCAATACCGTTTACATACTCTACAACGGCATTATTCATCTGCTGGCTTGCTTGAACGGAACCCTCATACTTTGCCGGATAGGTGCGAAACATAATCATTACAAAACACATTCCCAGGGGTAGAGTAATCAGAGTAACTAAAGCCATCCGCCAGTCCAAAATAAAAACATAAATCAGCAGGATAACGGGAATCAACATATTCGCCGATATTTCCGGTATCATATGAGCCAATGTTGTTTCCAATCCCTCGACACGGTCAACAATGGTATCCTTCAGCCGCCCGGAAGGGGTGTCTAAAATCACACCCATAGGCAGGCGGGAGAGTTTTGAAAGCAGTTTTTTGCGAATTTCTTTCAAAACCTCAAAGGTGGCGGTATGCGATACGGATGTTGACCAAATGGAAAACAGCACTTTCAGCAAATATCCAGCTGCCGCCATCAGGCAGTATGCGACAAAGAATGAAATCTCTTTTGTGCCGCCGATCAGTGCGATCAGCATTCTTGCAACAGCAAAATAAGGAATAATTCCAGCCGCAACACCCAAGATTGCCAGAACGATTGATAGTGCATATTTTTTCTTTTGTTTCCCGGCCAATCCCATTAACCGGGATAACGGATTTTCTAATTTCCTTTTGTCCATAATAAACCTCCTTGTTCTCACTGTAGTTAGATTTAGCAAACCGTTTTGCAAAAAAGAAAAGCCGATAATTTGAGGAATTACGTTCCATCAAATTATCGGCTCGGCGTCGCTGCGTCTGGCTCGGATGATAATTGAATGATCATATTTTTAATATCTACAATGCTTTCCCGGTTGCACTTCCGGCAATATAACGGCCATCGGTGCGCCTCGGTATCCGGGTGGATTTTTGTACGAGTCTTTGCTCCGCAAGCAGGGCAATAAACCCATCCATCGGTGTCTACCCAAGTTTCAGTGTCAGTCAAGAAACACTCCCCCTTTCTCCATTCACTTGCTCTGCTTCATCACCCTCAAAAATCGTTTTCCAACCAGTGTTGTAAAACTTTCTTAACTTGCCGATATGCTCAGATGCCCGTTCCTGCGGCATGTTATGGATCACGATTTCAAATAAACCTGAGTAAAAGGCGTATGATAAGATGTGTGCTAATTCTGGTGTTAATCTTCCAGAAGAAAAAGCATCGTTATTCGTTTGCTCAATGAATTTCGTGGTACAATCTGTATCAATTTCAACAAGTCTGTGTAAAAATTCCTGATAGACTTTCGTTTCCCCACTCATCAAAAGGATTTTGAATATATCAAAATTTTCATAGATATACCCGAAAAACTTTTGAAATCCTTCGTCTGCATACGACCTTTCATTCGCTTTCTGCACTTCGCCCGGCAGAGCTTTGAAGCCTTCCAAAGCATTTTTTAAATAATTGCAAAGACCATCTGCCACAGGTTCTACTAAAGCACGATACAGGCTTTCTTTGTCGGGGTAACGGATGTAGATGACACCTTTGGTATATCCGGCCTTTTCCGCAATGATGCGCAGAGAAGTATTTTCATAACCGTTGGCTAAAAATTCTTCTTTTGCACACTCCAACAGTTTCTCTGTTACACCTTCTATGCGCTTTGCCATTACATCACCTCCACAAATTAATTCTACTGGTATCAATTCCACCGGTATCAATATACCATGAAGTGCTTTCGCTGTCAATAGGGCAGTTCAAATTGTTATTACA
>CABRZK010000121.1 GCA_902475415.1 uncultured Eubacterium sp. | reverse complement strand
GCAGCCGGTCTTGGCGTAGAAACCGGAAAACATGCGGCAGCCATGGCTCTCGGTGAGCCGGGAACCTTACACGGAATGCGATCTTACCTTCTGCAGGATGAAGATGGCAACATTCAACTGGCACATTCCATTTCAGCCGGACTGGATTATCCGGGTGTCGGACCGGAACATGCGTATCTGAGAGACAGTGGCAGAGCACAGTATGTGTCCATCACAGATGTGGAGGCGATGGATGCGCTGAGGGAACTTTGCAAACTGGAAGGGATCATTCCGGCAATTGAAAGCGCCCATGCCATGGCATACGCGTTCAAAAAGGCAAAAGAAATGACACCGGAACAGTCTATGATCGTGTGTCTGTCCGGACGTGGAGACAAGGATGTTAATACCATTGCCAATTATCTGGCGGGAAAAGGATATCTGAATTAGTCCGATAAAATGGCGATTTTATAAAAAGAGAATGTGTATTACCATGACGAGCAGAATATAAAATATTAAAAAACTGGAGTTGAAAAAATGAATCGTATAGAAAAAAAATTACAGATGTTACAGGAAAAAAACGAAAAAGCGTTTATTACATATATTACCGCAGGACTTCCGGATATGGAACATTGCGCAAAATTAATCCGTGCCCAGGAAGAAGCGGGACTGGATATTCTGGAACTTGGCATTCCATTTTCAGATCCGGCTGCGGATGGTCCAGTAATTCAGGATGCTTCTTACCGTTCCATACTGAAAGGAACCAACCTGCGTAAATGTTTTGACTTGGTAGAAGGTGTCCGGGCAGATGGTTGCGAACTGCCGATTGTATTTATGATGTATTACAACACGGTGCTTCATTACGGACTGGATGCATTTGCAGAAAAATGTGCAAATGTCGGTGTGGACGGACTGATCATTCCGGACCTGCCACTGGAAGAACAGCAGCCGCTGAAAGAGGCACTGGAAAAGCAGGATGCTACAATCCTCATTCAGCTGGTGGCACCGGTATCCGGCAAACGTATTCCGGATATTTTGAAGGATGCCAGAGGCTTTGTATACTGTGTTTCTTCCATGGGTGTTACCGGTCAGGGGGCTGACTTCCATAAAGAAGTCATTTCTTATCTGAAATCAGTAAAAGAACAGGCGCAGATTCCGATTATGATGGGATTTGGTATCCGCACGGCAGAAGATGTAGCACCGATGAAAGACATTATTGATGGGGCAATCGTAGGATCCCATTTTATCAATCTGATGGAAGAACATGGTTATGATCTGGATGTGGCAAAAGACTATATTCAGACCTTTAAAACAGAGTTGAAGAAGTAAAAAAGGTAAATAGCCCTCTTGGAAAAATTGTGTTTCAAATGAAATCATGCGATTACTGGAGAAGTAAGCACGAGTCATTTACAAAAATAAAAGGAAAAAGGTTCCCGATGCATAGTTTGAAAAACAGAAGGCAGAAAATGGTGACAAAAAGGAGTTTTGGGACAATGGATATGAAACAGGCAATACAGAGAGTAGCAGACAGACAGGATTTAAGCAAAACTGAGTCAGAAGAAGTGATGGAACTTCTTCTGACCGGAGCAGCAACACAGGCACAGATTGCGGCATTCCTGACCGGTTTGCGGATGAAAGGAGAGACTGTGGACGAAATCGTTGGTCTGGCATCTGTTCTGGCAGATAAGGCAGAACACATTCATCCGCATGTGGATCATTTTATCGATCTGGTGGGAACCGGAGGAGATTGCACGTATTCATTCAATATTTCCACCACATCTGCTATCGTGACAGCAGCAGCCGGCGTTCCGGTGGCAAAACACGGCAATCGTTCCATTTCCAGTAAAAGCGGCGCCGGTGATGTGTTGGAAGAGCTTGGCGTCCATATTATGATGGAGCCGGAAAAAGTGGAGGCATGTGTGGATGAAGTGGGCATTGGATTTATGTTTGCGCAGACATTCAACAAATCCATGCGCTTTGTCGGTCAGGCCAGAAGTGAAATGGGAATCCGTACCGTATTCAATATCCTTGGACCGTTAGCGAATCCATCCGGGGCAAAAGGCATGGTGGTCGGTGTCTATGATCCGAATCTGACAGAAACGATTGCAAAAGTTATGGGACAGCTTGGAGTAGCACGTGCTCTGGTGGTCAGTGGCAGAGATCATATGGATGAGATTACCTTAAGCACCAGAACCGTGATTTCAGAATTAAAAAACGGAGCAGTGACCACCTACGAAATCACACCGGAAGATTTCGGATTTAAAACCGTTGATCTGGAAGAATTACAGGGCGGAAGTGCAGCGGAAAATGCAGAAATTACCCGTGCAATCCTTTCCGGAAAAGAACAGGGAGCAAAACGTGAGATTGTTCTTCTGAATGCGGGAGCAGCGCTCTATATCGGTGGAAAAGCAGCGAGCATTGCAGACGGCATTATTCTGGCAAAAAAAGCCATTGATTCCGGAAAAGCAGCGGAAGTTCTGGAAAAACTTGTAAGCTATGGAAAATAAATATCATAGATGCGTGAAAAAACTATGAAGAAAAGTCTGTAAAGAAAGCTTCTTCCGTGAGCAGTGAAATGACCATTTGATGATAAAAAGAAAGAGTGCCACATAGATAACGATCGATATCTGTGTGGCATTTTTTTGCGGAAAAATCCTCTACATTTCCTGTTTGAATAACAAAAAAAGAACAACTGGTATGACGGCACCAATTGTTCCTTATAATTCGTATTTATTCGCACTTGTTACGCAATGCTGTTCACTAATTTTGCTAAACGAGCAATTTTTCTGGAAGCATTGTTTTTGTGATAAACACCTTTAGACTCAGCTTTGCTGATAACGGAAGTAGCTGAAGCTAATGCTGCAGAAGCTGCTTCTTTATCATTTGCTGCAACAGCTGCCTCTACTTTTTTAATAGCTGTTTTCACGGAAGAACGGATAGATTTATTTCTCTCTGTCTTTGTCTGCGCAACTAAGATTCTTTTCTTTGCTGATTTAATGTTAGCCAATCTGTACACCTCCCATACTGAGAATTCTTGAATGATTGTTTCATTAAAGCCGGACACGGACGATCTAATGTAAACATACTCATATATTATAAGGTCAGAAATGGTAATTGTCAAGGGAAAAACGTAAAAAAATGAAAAAAGTGGTATAATTGTTTGCGTTTTTTGAAATACTAGAAAAACTCATTCCAAATATAATGAAAATAAAGTTGCATGGTAAAACTGAAAAAGAATAACAGACAGTTTGCTTCGCATATTTCATGGGACGGATTTCGGCAATACATAACAGAAAAAGGGAGATGCTTATATGTTTGAAGTCAGAACAGATCTTGCAGTAGAAGAAAATGAACGAATTGCCAAAACACAGGAAGAAACCAGGGGGATTCGTGTTTCAGAAGAAGATTATGGAGAAGCGCAGATACACATTACAACGGTGCATATAACGACAGAAAACGGTGCCAGACAGATGGGAAAACCAAAAGGAACCTATATCACCCTGGAAGCGGCAGAGATGATTGAAGATGATGAAGATTATCACAGAGAGATATCAAAGCACCTGTCGATGATCTTACGAAAGCTGATTCCGGTGGACCAGAACGGAACAAAAGAAAAAATGAAGAATATTAAAACCGGTTTCAATCAGGAGAATGACAGAGATGATTCAGAAAAATGTGAATTTGATCATATGGAAAGGTGGGACAATGAAAGCCAGAGAGAAACTTCCATTCTCGTAGCAGGACTTGGCAACCGGCAGGTGACACCAGATGCGTTAGGTCCGCAGGTGGCCGATAATCTGTATATTACACGACATATTTTACGGGAATTCGGCAGACAGGCTTACGAAAACGAAGCAGTGCAGCCCATTAGTGCCATTGTCCCAGGGGTGATGGCACAGACAGGAATGGAAAGTCAGGAAATCATTGCCGGAATCATCCGGGAAGTAAAGCCGGATTACCTGATCGTAGTGGATGCGCTGGCCGCACGCAGTGTCCGCCGTCTGGGAAGAACGATCCAGATCACAGATACAGGTATCTATCCAGGATCCGGTGTGGGCAACCATCGTTATAGCATTACAAAAGAAACCATGGGAATTCCGGTAATTGCAATCGGTATTCCGACTGTGGTGGAGGCTGCAACGATCGTGTATGATTCCATGTCCACACTACTGGAAGAACTGACAGTGGAGGCAGACAGCCTCCGACCGTTAAAAACATCCTGGAGCAAACTGACAGAAGCGGAACATCGCAACCTGATCCGGGAACTGCTTTCTCCTCAGCTGAATCATATGTTTGTCACACCCAAAGACATTGATGCGGAGATAAAAAGAATGAGTTATACTATTTCAGAAGCAATTAATCAGGCATTTTGTGGGTAAACTATACTGGTGAAATTGACGAAAATAAAAGGTGAAAAATACGGGAAAATTGTACTGAAATAAAATTTAAAGGTATATTTTTCAGAATCCCTTCATATATACTATGTATGGGAAGAATGTTGAAAGTTACAAGAAAAAGAAAACGAAGAGAGAGAAGAACACGCTGGATAGTACGGGGAATAAGTTTCCTCGTACTGTTTTTAGTTATAAGTATATGTGTACTTGGAATGCGTAATACAAATCTGTGGAACAAATTGCAGTATCAGATCTGCTATCTGATGCTGAAACAATATAATCCCTTACTGGCCTCAGAGGACGATGTACTGGCTGCATATAATATAGAAGAAGACGATATCAGTCGGTATGATATGCAGTCGGAAAGTAAGCTATCCTATGATGAGATTCTGGCAAAAAAAGATCCACAGGAGACAGAAATGGCTGTGGATCAGAACGAGGACACACCAACCAGTCAGTCAGAAAGCGGATCAGAGGGTCAGTCAGAAGGAAAATTGCCGAGGGAGAATGCTGCTGCATCATCCGCGAATGTAAATTCAAATTCTGCAGGAACCACCGTTTCTATGGAAAAACTGAATGATTTTGATTATCTGATTCAGCATTATTATACGGTGGACAAATCAACAACGATTAACAGTTCACAGCTGGTAGTGCAAAATCTGTTAAATAAAAACTGTACGATTCAGAAAACAACAGAGAATGTACCGCAGATTCTGATCTATCATACCCATTCCCTGGAAGGATACGCGGATTCCATACCGGGAGATCCGAATACATCCGTGGTGGCAGTGGGCAACCGTCTGACCCAGATTCTACAGGATACATATGGCTATCATGTACTCCATGATACCGGGACATATGATAATGACCGGGATCATGCCTATAATGTGGCTGCTCCGGTTATTCAGAAAATTCTGCAGGATAATCCGAGTATAGAAGTGGTGATAGATCTGCACCGTGATGGCGTGGCTGATACGACGAGACTGGCTACCAATATCAACGGTGTTGATATGGCGCAGGTTATGTTCTTTAACGGACTGAGTAAGACTACGGCCACCGGTGATATTGATTACCTGCGAAATCCCTATATCGAAGACAATCTGGCCATGTCCCTGAAAATGCAGCTGGCAGCCACAGAATTATATCCGGGATTTACACGAAAAATCTATCTGAAAAGCTATCGCTACAATATGCATCTGTGTCCAAAATCATTGCTTATCGAAGTGGGAGCACAGACCAATACCTTGCAGGAAGCACTGAATGCCATGGATCCGCTGGCACAGGTGCTGGATAAAGTATTGAGTGGGACATAACGTCTGATTCATTACGATAAGACATGGCATATTATAGCTAAGGCTGTGATTCAGCAGAATTATTTTCAAATCTGGAAATTAGCAGATCACCGGATTTTGAAAAACATTTGAACAAGTATGCTGTGATCCAGTTTGATGTTCAGTGGAGTATCGGAGTTGCAGGCGGCCCGGATAAAGTACTTGCTTACATAGAACGTGAGATTATAGATGGCCTAAATGAATGTTACCCAGATATATTGCCGGAGCAGGTTCGTAGTGTTCCGGAGGCTTTAGCATGTATACACAGAAAATGTGGGGAAGAATTTATTGTTATTATTGATGAGTGGGATGTACTGATCAGAGATGTGCATAAGGATTGGAAGATACAGGACGAATATATTGCATTTTTACGAAATTTATTTAAAGGAACAGAAGCGACAAAGTATATTAAATTAGCATATTTGACGGGTATTCTTCCAATCAAGAAAGTAAAGACACAGTCTGCGTTGAATAATTTTGATGAATATACGATGCTGGATGCAAAAACGATGGCACCGTACTTTGGCTTTACAGAACCAGAAGTGAAAGAATTATGCGAGAAATACGGCAGAAATTTTTCACGGGTAAAGCGATGGTATGATGGATATTTGCTCGGAAATGAGCATGTATACAATCCGAAAGCGGTAGTTAGTGTGATGTTGTGGGGCGAATTTCAGAGCTATTGGTCTCAGACGGGAACGTATGAATCGATTATTCCACTGATCAATATGAATTTTGACGGATTAAAAGATGATATTATTGCGATGCTGGCTGGAAAAGAAGTACCGGTGAATGTGGCGATGTTTCGCAATGATATGGTGACGTTTCATGATAAGGATGATGTGCTTACCTGTCTGATCCATCTTGGTTATCTAGCTTATAATAGAGAGGAGCATACAGCTTTTTTGCCAAATGAAGAAATTCGTGAGGAAGTAATGCTGGCTGTTCAGGTCAGCAAATGGAATGAATTATATGAGTTTCAGCAGGAGTCCATGAGGTTACTTGATGCGACATTGGACCTTGAGACAGAGGTTGTGGCAGAAGAAATGGAAAAGATTCATATGCAATATGCCTCTGCCATCAGATATCATGATGAGAATTCGTTAAGCAGTGTGTTGACGATCGGATATCTGAGCTCCATGCGGTATTATTTATAAACCGGTTCGCGAATTTCCGACAGGACGAGGATTTGCTGATTTTGTCTACATTCCGAAACCGAAATATGCCGGAAACTATCCGGCACTTCTTGTGGAACTGAAATGGAATCAAAATGCAATGACAGCGATTGAGCAGATAAAGGAGAAGAAATATCCGATTTCAGTGGAAGCTTATACAGGCGAGATCCTGCTGGTGGGGATCAGTTACGACAAAAAGAGTAAAGTGCATCAGTGTATGATCGAAGAGATTGTGAAGGATTAAAAAGCAAAAAGACAGATATGCCTGTTTTTTGGAGATCGAGGAATATATGAAGCTACTTGCTATTTCTCCGGTTCAATGTTAAAATCTAAACTAAATTGGGATGTTATGCGCATATGCAGGTTATGTATGCGTTGATTCATTGATAAAAAAGGTGCGATTGGGATTGATGGGCGAAGGTCAGGAGATTTACGGCGTACTGATAGATGGAGGAATTTGAGTGATAGATCAGAGTAAAATCAGAAATTTTTGTATTATTGCACATATTGATCATTGAAAA
>CABRZK010000120.1 GCA_902475415.1 uncultured Eubacterium sp. | reverse complement strand
ATGAAGCAACGATACCCAAAACATGCAAAAAGAGATACTGATAAATTCAAGTTTGTAGAACAGCTCCGCAACAAATAACGGCAGTTAGGAGAATCCCATGATTTTACACATAAACAACAGCGAGTATGATTACCACACCTTGGTCAAGGTTGCGGAGATGGCAGGGCTTGCGGGTCTTGTCGGCTTTCACGAATCCGAGGACGGCTATATTGTCAGCTTTCCGGATACAGAAAACACGCAGGCGCTTATCAAGGATTATAAAGCGCGTCTGCGTGATTTAGAAAACAATATCTGGCAGCACTAAACTGCCATTGACTCTAAGGCGGGCTTCGACCCGCCTTTTCTTTATGCAAAATCATTCTTGCTTCTTCCTTTCTCCCGGTTTCGTTGTGATGAGCTGATAGACATCACTATACTCATTATTGTTTGTTAAGATCACCATCATCATTGATGGGTGTTGCTTACGGATTTTCAGCAACGTGGACATCTCTGTCTTATCGCTAAATATTATATCTGTAAATAATAGATCGATTGGGTGAAACCGCGTTGTGAGATTATGCAATGACGGGCAACATGATATTTTGTATTGTATGTGGTTTCGCTTAAAATATTGTTCGATAAACTTCGCAACATAGGAACGCAAAGAATCGTCCTCATGACAAATAGTTGTATTAAGCAAGTTTTACCTCTAAACAATTCTTCCGTGTGTTATTAGATTTTTGCGGTTATTGCGTGCAAATATAAAACATAGCCCCTCCACCGGGTGTATTGCGGGCTCCAATATGCAACGATTGTTGCTCTGCCAGACTTTTTGCAACAGAAAGCCCAAGCCCATAGTGGCCATTGGTCGTACGGCTGGGATCTGCGCGATAAAACCGTTCAAAAATCCGTGGTAAATCCTTTTCGGCAATACCCTGACCGTAATCATGTACCCCGATTTCCACTACATTATTTTTCAGGAGGTTACAACAAATTTCGATGGTGGTATCTTCCTTCGTGTGGGCAATCGCATTGGTAATAAAGATACTGCCTATCTGGGTAAGTGCTTCTTCGTTAGCCATGATTTCAGGGTATGACGCTTCTTCAATCTTGAGACGTAACGGATGACGTTGCTGTTTGGCATAGATCTGGTATTTTTCATAAAGCTGCAAGCAAAAGGTATCAGGTTCAATTGCTGTCAAAACCAGCTTGCGTTCTTGTCTATCTGAATTTGCCAGAAGCAATAAATCTTGTACCAAGTGACTCATCCGCAGAGCCTCGCTTTGCGTTGCATAAAACACTCCTGAAATTTCCGGAGAAGAAGGAATGTGCTTTTGCAGTACCTCCAGCCCAGCACGGATCGATGCTAGCGGCGTCTTTAGTTCGTGCCCTGCTGCTGCAACAAATTCTTTCTGCTGACGAACGGAATTCTCTACCGGTCTTAAAAGGCTCCGAATCAACCAGCTATTGATGACAGCCAAAATAATGCATCCTAAGAGCAATAACACTCCGTAGAAAACTGCCTGATGCTGAATAAACGGCAGACGAACGCTCTGGCTTTGCAGAGCCAATATTTCAATTTGCGTTTTATCCTCGTGCCGAAAGTAGAATACATGGAAACGCCCTAAAGCAGTATTCCTTTCATCCTTTTTTGATGTCCACCCGTTTGAAGCCTGGGAGAGTTCATCCGTAGAAAGGCTATGCTCCGAGCGGAATATATTTTCCAATACGTCCGGTGTAAGTCCTCCAGTCGGTTCGAAACGGAATAATGGAGTTCCATTTTCAAAAATGTATATGTTGCCATCCAAATTTTCTTCCAGTTCCTGCAAAGTACTCTGATCAACCTGCCGGGAGGAAAGTAGTTTGATTTGGTATGATTCTATCTGGTCACAAATCTGAGCGTCCAATGAGGCTTCATATCTGTTGCAGGAAAAAAAGAATGTGATTCCTAAACACAATGCCAAGATCAGCCCCGTGATGCCAGTATAAAGGAGAACCAGCTTTAGCCAAAGTTTTTTAATCATGGATGTTCTCCAATCGGTATCCGACACCCCGAATGGTCGTGATCGTCAGGCAGATACCAGCTTTTTTTAACTTTTTGCGTACAAAGTGGATATAGGTGTTCAGATTACTTTCTTCAATCTCAGTGTCATCGCCCCAAACCCGGGAAAGCAGTCGCTCTCTTGTAAACAACTGATGCGGGTATCGGAAAAACACTTCCAAGAGGTCCGCTTCCTTTTTTGATAGTTGACAGTGTCCTTTTGGCCCACATAGTTCCAGCTGATTACAGTCTAATGTTGCATCCTCGTAATGAATTTGGTTGCTTTCCTCCACAGCCATCGCTTGTGAGGGCCTGCGAAGTAATGCGTGGAGGCGGGCTACAAGTTCTCGCATGGCAAATGGCTTGGCCAAGTAATCGTCCGCACCAGCTTCCAGCCCATCCACTTTGTCGTCTAAGCCGCCCATAGCAGTCAGCATCAGCACCGGAGCTGATACTTTGGCTGCCCGGGCCTTTTTCAAAATCGTTAGGCCATCCATCGAAGGAAGCATCCGGTCCAGGCAACAAGCATCATAACAGTTATGAAGAAGAAGTTCCAAGCCTGTCTCGCCATCATGGCAAAAGTCTGAATCAATTCCAGCATCTTGCAAGCCCGCACGCATGATTTGGCAAAGATTTTTATCATCTTCTATTATCAAAATTCTCACGATGTTCATCTCCCTAGTTTATTATAACAAACCATTCTTTAATCAATATTTAAATAAGGGTGCTCATCTTAAATTTTGTTTTAACATTGATCTGTTATGATATATACAACCAAAAGCGAAAGGAGTCAACTGTATGAATCGCTTAATCAAGAGCACGGCACTGGGACTTTCGGTGTTGATGGGATGTTCTCTGTGCGCGTGTGGTGTAACGGATTCTTCACTGGGGCAGAAAACAGAAATCAATCCAGGGTTGTGGGTTGAAAAAGAGGTGGCTTTGGAGCCTGATCCGAGTGATATCCTTGCCCTCACAACCACCACTGATGGCCAACTCTTCTGTGCGACCGTCCAGTCAAACGGAGAGGCATCCCAGAAGGTTGATGTGCTTTCTTCTTCGGATGGCTACACATGGGACACCACGCCAGTTTATTCGGTGGAAGTGCCGGGGACTTGCATCGAAGCAAGCCTGACGGAAAGTGGCGTTCTTGTTCTGATCAGGACTGAAGATGAAGAACAGATTTGGTACGGAGCGAAAGAGACAGAATGTTCTCAAGTCCAACCTGCCGATTCTGAAGTAACTGACATCAACAACATTCAATTTGTCAACTCGGATTCTTTTTTGATGGCCGGACGGGATACCAATAACCAGTCCGTTGCAGCTATCTTTTCGCTTCGCGATGGCCGTATGGTTACGAAAGTTGGGGCCGGAACGGAATGGGGGGGATTTGCCCAACACGGGGATGAACTTGCCTTCATATCCGAAACGGGCAAACTATCGACTCTGAAGGCAAATGGTGAGATACAAGAAGGTAATGTCGAGGGACTCGAAAACATCATTGCTGCCTATTGTGATTCACAGGGAAATTACTATTATGCAGACAGCGAGGGAATTTACCGGGTTGCTGCTGGTGGAACCTTAAAAGAAGAAATCACTCCATCCAGCGGGTTTGCATTTTCGGTACAGGGAAAAGTAATCACAAATCTCGTTTACTTCCAAGACAGCTTTTTCTGTGTTGTCAAAGACACGTCTGACGATTCCGCACAACTTTATTCGTATACATTTGATCCTGACGCGACACCGTCAGAGCAGATTGAGCTCACTGTCTGGTCACTGTCCGATTCTCCCACTGTACGAAGAGTCCTTTCAGAATATCAGCAGCAACACAACGATATCGCCATACAGTATACAGTCGCCGGCAGCGATGATCTGGCAACCGAAGATGTACTGAAAGCATTAAATACAGAACTGCTTGCTGGGAGCGGTCCTGACCTAATCGTCTTTGATGGCATAGATGTTACACCTTATATCGAAAATGGCGTTCTGGCTGATTTAAACGAGTCGCTGCAGGAATTTTCAATCTTGGATTCGATTAAAAATGCTTTCTCCGTGGATGGAAAGACTTATATTGCTGCTGCACGGTATGCCATTCCATCTATTTGGGGAACCGCCGATGACATGGATCAAATTACAGATCTATCTTCCTTTATAGAGTTCGTAAAATCCTGCCCTTCGCGTGATGACTACAATTTGTCCGACAATGCTTATTATACAGCCCTTCCAGAGGAAGACAAATATGCGGCTTCGTTTATGACGCCTCAGGAAATCCTCCAGTTCTTGATGAGCACCTCTGCTTCCGAATTGATTACGGATAACACACTGAATCAAGAGCAACTGCAACAACTGTTCCAAGCCATCGAATCTATCGGCACTTACTACAACATGGCTTCTTATCGCACGGAGCAGGAGGACGATTCGATTGTCTATTCCGACGGCGGAGACTCCATCACCATTTCCGGTGCTTCACGCGAAGTCATTAACAAACGAGCAAGGATTGGACGGAATCTGATTGATTCTCCTGCGTTCCTGGGCTGGATCACTAAAAATTGGGAAGGTCAGGCACCTGAATTAAAATCCGCACCGGGCCTTTGTGAAAGGGCTTATTCTCCGAAGGTCTTACTTGGAATAAATGCTAGTAGCCCAAATCAGGAAGCTGCAAAGGATTTGTTGAAAGCGTTCTTTGCTTCGGATATCCAAAATACGGTTGTTGGAGATGGCCTGCCCGTTATTGAAAGCAGTTTGGATGCAAGAATTGACGCAGCTGTTGAAACATACGGTACAGATCGCGAAATGCTGGCTGATTTCCTCACAGGCGTAAAAACGCCTGTGATTGTTGATGAAGTAATCGCAGACAAATTGTTGCCGTACGCCGAGGCGTTGGCAAAAGGACAGCAAGATGCTGAATCGGCTACGCAGGCAGCAGAAAAAGATTTGCGCCTTTACTTGGCAGAACGTGGGTAATCGCAGTAGACCTTCTTTGCCTGTATTAGCGGTTCCGACATATTCAAATCTTCAACAGAGCTTTTCATACACATTTTAACTTGTTTATTAAGAATAGGAGAAACTCAAATGAAACGAAATCTGTTTTTATCGGCCATTTTGCCGTTTTCCCTCGCTGTCGCCCTGTGCGCCTGCGGCTCTACTCCTGGGGAAAGTACGCCATCAGAAAAAACGCAGAGCTCCGTTTCACAGGCACAAACGGATTCCGCTGCAACAGGCAACGAAATTTCGATTGGCAACAATTTTTCGATTGAAGCCGGTACAGTTCTTTCGGATGGCTCTATTTATTTTGTGGGGCGTGAAGGTGCCGATGGCTTCTGTGCCTATGTCTCTACAGATGATGGGGACAGCTGGACAAAGGAAGAACTGCCCTGGGCCGACCAGACTGTTGTGGGAATCAAACTGCGTCCGGATGGCTTCATGCTGGGCATGCAGGGACAGCAGGTTGTTTATGCCGCCCGCGGCGAGGACCTTAAAACTGCGGATATTTCCGCGCTGGGAGCAATTGACGGAATTTCTGCCGTTTATCCTATTGATGGTGACACCTTTACCGTAACGGGTGGAAGAACGGAAACTTTCGTGAATGAGGATGGCCAAGAGCAGGAAACTATTCACCCCCTTCCCTTCGAGGATATGGTGTTGCAGTATGATGGCTCGTTGGTAACACAGTGGGGAGAAGGAATCGCTGCGGACCAAGCGGGGTATTACGCGTCAGATGAAGAAAAGCTGTACTATGTCGACTTTGAAACCAACGAGTGCCGTTCTTTGGATGGGGCAGGGCAAATCGATAGCTACGGAGTCTTAGCGACTATTAAGGGCTCATCTTTCTGCCGAAACGGCATTTTCTATTATGTGGACGATCAAGGCATCGTTGCCTACGATACCACCAACAATTCCGAATCACGGATTCTGACAGACACCCTTGCACCTTTTCTGCAGGATGATGTCAGCTGTGTCACATTGATCGTTACAGATCACCAAGCTATCGCTGTTGCAGCAGATCTGAACTCCGAGACGCAGACGGTATATCGCTATGAAATCTAAGCGCAAGCGGTTTGCCCGTCCCATCGAAAAGCTGCATTTCAAAAAGAATACATTTCGCCGAAAGGGGAAAAAAGCGTTCCAAGCATGGATGTTTTTGCTTCCCTCACTGATAGGAATTGGTGTTTTCCTCTTTGTTCCGTTTGGAGAAACTATCCGGCGCAGCTTCACAAACCCTTTGGGAACAAAATTCCTTGGTATGAAAAATTACCAATCCATTTTTTCAAATGATGCCTTTCGTTTGGCAGTAGCAAACACAGTGAGATTTATCCTGGTCTGCATTCCGCTACTTCTCGTAACCAGCTTGATTTTCGCTCTTTTGATACGGAAAATCCTGCCCAAAGGGGAAAAGCTGCAAACAGCTTGCCTATTGCCTATGGCAATTCCGGTTGCCAGCATCTCTTTACTATGGAAAGCTCTTTTCACACAGAACGGTATTTTGAACAATCTTTTGTCCTTTTGGGGAGTACCGGAAATTTCTTTCCTTGATAGCAGTGCGGCTTTCGGGGTACTTGTAGGTACTTACCTTTGGCGGAACATCGGATACGATATGATTCTTTGGCTGGCCGGTTTGGATGCGATTCCTGCCAGCATGTATGAAGCAGCCGAAGTTGACGGCGCAAACAGCTGGCAAATTTTCTGGAAAATCACCTTGCCAAATTTACCGTCTACCATGGGGCTTATCACAATCCTCAGTATTTTGAACACGTTCAAGGTATATCGGGAAGCCTACCTAGTGGCAGGAAATTACCCGGATGACAGTATTTATCTCTTGCAGCATTTGTTTAACAACTGGTTTTCTTCTTTGGATCTTGGTCGATTGTCGGCAGCGGCTGTTGTTGTTGCCCTTGCGCTGCTTCTGGTAATTCTGCCATTTTTGAAAATGTTGCGGGAGGGTTCCGAGTGAAAAAGCGTAAAAAGGCCGTTCGTCTTCCTTATCTGGTATTGGTACCCTTTGCCGCATCTGTGTGCCTGGTGATTTGGATGATCTTTTCTGGTGCGCTTATGAGTACCGATGAAGCAACGCAGAGCCTTGGCGGAATTTTCGATGGGACTTCTGCGGTGCATTGGCCGTTGATTCCCAATTCGCCCACCTTACAGCCATTGATCGAAGTCCTATTGGATACACCAGAATTCTTTGTTATGTTTTGGAATACCTGTATCCTCACATTTCCGCAATTGATTGGGCAATTTCTGCTTGCCAGTCCTGCTGCATGGGCGTTTTCTCGTTTTACTTTTCGAGGTCGAAATCTTCTTTTTACTATTTATACGATTCTGATGCTACTTCCGTTTCAAGTTCTCATGGTGCCTGATTATTTGGTTTTGGATCGGTTGGGACTC
>CABRZK010000119.1 GCA_902475415.1 uncultured Eubacterium sp. | reverse complement strand
CCGGACAAGAGTGATGAATATTCTGCTGGGAGATCTGAAACCGGGAACTTACCGGGAGCTTACGGCAGAGGAATTTGAAGAATTAAAGCGACTGACCCAAAAATCATACAGTGCACCAAAAGGTTCAAAGCAGGGAAAAAGGAGTTAGGAAATAATGGATCAGACAAAGGAACAGATTCAGGCGCAGATTGAAGCGTTGCGTCAGAAAATAGAATATCACAGTAATCGCTATTACAATATGGACGATCCTGAGATCACAGATTATGAATATGATATGATGATGCAGGAACTGAAAAAACTGGAAAAGACATATCCGGAATTGATTACACCGGATTCACCGACGCAGAAAGTTGGGGGAACAGCGAAACGTACAGCAGGAGTTCTGGTACGTCATAATGTTCCGATGCTCAGTCTACAGGATGTATTTTCAAAAGAAGAAGTATACGCATTTGTAGAAGAAATGCAACAGCAGCTGAATCAGCCTGAATTTGTCGTAGAGTATAAGATTGACGGACTTTCCATGGCACTCCGATATGAGGAGGGAGAACTGAAACTGGCAGTTACCCGTGGAGATGGCATCATTCAGGGAGAAGATGTAACAGCTAATGCAAAAGTGATCCGTGATGTGAAGAAAAAAATGAAAGATCCGCTTCCTTACATTGAAATCCGTGGCGAAGTATATATGAAAAACGCAGATTTTGAAAAAGTCAATGAGATGCAGGAAATGCTGGGAAAGAAAACCTTTGCAAATCCGCGAAACTGTGCAGCCGGTACATTACGTCAGCTGGACAGCAGCATTACAAAGCAGAGAAATCTGTCCATGTTTATTTTTAACGTTCAGGAAGTGCGTGGAAAAGAATTTAAAACCCATGTGGAAGGTTATGAATATCTGAAAAAACAGGGGGTTCCAGTGATTGAAGACTATCGGGTTTGCCATACCGCGGATGAAGTCTGGGAAGCAATCTGTAAAATCGGAGAAAACAGAGGAAATCTGTCTTATGATATTGATGGCGCAGTGGTCAAAATCAATTCTATCGCAGATCGTGAAATGTTAGGGGCTACATCGAAAGTGCCGCGTTGGGCCATTGCCTATAAATATCCGCCGGAAGAGAAAGAAACCAGATTACTGGACATTGAACTGTCTGTGGGAAGAACCGGACGGATTACCCCGACAGCTATTTTTGAACCGATACGGTTATGTGGTACTTCTGTATCCAGAGCGACACTTCATAACCAGGATTTTATTGATCATCTGGATGTTGGAATCGGTGATACAATTGTTGTATACAAATCAGGAGAAATCATTCCGAAAATCAAAGAAGTGCGCAAGGAAAAACGACCGGAAAACTGGCAGAAATTCCAGATTCCTGATACCTGTCCGGTCTGCGGAGTGAAGACGGTACGGGAGAAAGATACGGCAGACATCCGATGTGTGTCACCGGATTGTCCGGCGCAGCTGGAACGGCATATCATTAATTTTGTCGGCAGAGACGCAATGGATATCAAAGGATTTGGAACAGTATATATTGAGGAACTGGTACGAAAAGGTTATCTGCATGATATCGCTGATATATTTGCGTTAAAAGAACACAGAGAAGAACTGATCGAGCAGGGAATAATTGGAAAAGAAAAAAATACAGATAAGTTATTAGATGCCATTGAAACAAGTAAAAAGAATGAACCATTTCGACTGTTGACCGGTTTTGGCATACAAAATGTCGGTAAGGCAGCGGCAAAAGCGATTATGCGTCAGTTCAGAAACATTGCAGCATTGCAGCATGCAGGAAAAGAAGACCTGATGGAAGTCAACGATATCGGTGAAGTCAGTGCAGAATGTATTCTGAACTATTTTTCAAGTGAGAAAAATAAAGAAATTATAGAGAGACTGAAAGAAGCCGGCGTCAATATGGAGATGCCGGAATCGGAAGAAACCGGTGATTTACTTGCCGGTCTTACGATTGTCGTAACAGGAACATTACCGACACTTGGCAGAAAAGAAGCACAGGAACTGATTGAAAAAAATGGCGGAAAAGCAGCAGGCAGCGTGTCAAAGAAAACCAGTTATGTACTGGCAGGTGAAAATGCGGGCAGTAAACTGACGAAAGCACAGGATCTTGGAATTCCGGTTATCAGCGAAAACGAATTCCTTGCGATGATTCAGAAGGCATAAAATGAAAGAAAAGAAACGAAACAGTGACAAAAATCTGAATATGAGGAAATTGTTATCCACCATGTTTAAAATCGGATGTATCGGATTTGGTGGAGGGACGGCACTGGTTCCGGTGATTGAGTCAGAAGTAGTGTATGAAAAGAAGCTGATTGACAGAGATGAGTATACGAAGGATGTGGTTGTGGCAAATATCACCCCGGGAGCGCTTCCGGTGGAAGTGGCTGCCGGAGTGGGGCGTAAAGTCTGTGGAATCCCGGGAATGATTCTGTCAGCATTGTTGATGGGACTTCCGGGGACATTCCTTACCGTGTTGCTTCTGATGATGATCGATCATTCGGGAACGCTGGTTATGCGACAGATCCTGTTCGCATCCGCCGGTGTGACAGCGTATATTATCTACATGCTGATTATGTATGCAAAAGGAACATTCCGGGAATGCAGAGAAAATGGAAATGCCAGAAGCGGGATTTTTTTTATGCTACTGGTATTTTTCCTGACTTCCGGAAAGGAAGTTTTTCGGTTGATAGGAAGTAGCCGCATACCGGTATTTGATATTTCTACTATTGATGTTTTAGGTGTGGCTTTTTTTATTATCTTTTTTACAGAAGGCAGGTTTCGCTGGAGCAGAATCATTATTTCAAGTGTGATGGCTGTACTGTACTGTCTGTGTGTTGGAAAAATGCATTTGATCAGTAGCGTATATGTATTATGGGGATTGCGTATTCTTATGATTGTGCTGGCGATATATGGATTGCGTAGCGGAATTGAAGGTAAAATCCCATTTTCCTGGAAAGCATTGAAAAAGCTTGTGAAAGAGGAAATCAGCTGGGTGATTTTTTTGCTGCTGCTGTCGGTTCCGGCATTACTTTGTTTTTGTGATACGCTGCGGTTTGCCGCGCAGGGATTGGTATCGGCTGTTATTTCCTTTGGTGGTGGTGATGCCTATCTGGCAGTGGCAAATGGATTGTTTGTCAACACAGGAATGATCGGCTATGATGATTTTTATTTTAAAATAGCATCGGTAGCCAATGGGTTGCCGGGATCGATTCTGTGCAAGATATTGTCTGGAGTCGGATACATGCTGGGGCGTCAAAGTGGTGGCGTCTGGTGCGGGATTTTTGTTGCATTGTGTGGCTTTGCCTGCAGTATAGCAGCATCAGGGGGCACTTTTTCTGCAGTAATCTACATATATGAGAGATTTGAAAATCTGAGAATTTTTCATGCTTTACAGATGTATATGCGGCCGATTGTTGCAGGGTTACTGCTGACAGTAGGGACGTCGATGCTTTATCAGAATCTGAGCATAGCGGGCTGGTATGCATGGCCGTCTGCAGTTATGGGATGGCTGACTCTGGGAATTATACTGCTGAATATATTCTGGCGCAGGCGTGGAGTGGTTCGTCCTTTGCAAAGTGTACTGTTTTCGGCAGCGGTATCGCTGGTGATGTGCAATGTGTTTGCTGGAATCCTGTAAAAATAAGTTTTCAAACAGGAAATAATTTGGTATACTAGATAATAATAATGAAAAATGAATTTTATATAGGAGGTTTTTCCATGGCTGAAGATAGAAAAGGATTAAAAATTAAAGAAGACGGACTTGGCGAAGTTCAGATTGCAGAAGAGGTTATTACAATTATTGCCGGACTTGCTGCGACAGAGGTAGAAGGCGTATGCTCAATGGGTGGTAATATCACAAAAGAACTGGTAAGCCGTCTTGGCATGAAAAATCTGTCCAAAGGTGTTCGCGTAGAAGTGACAGAAGAAGGCAAAATTGTAGTATATGTAACAATCAATATTGCTTATGGATATGCAATTCCGGATGTATCCGGCAACGTACAGGAAAAAGTAAAAGCAGCAATTGAAAATATGACGGGGCTTGAAGTCTCCAGTGTAAATGTCAGAATTGCAGATGTTGACATGAAAAGTGCAGTCGAGTAGGGAAACCTGCTCGATTTGCGGGTAATACGGTGTACTTTCAAGTGTCTCAGGATAAAAGGAAAGTGCATGATGAAAATATGGAGGATAACATGAGCCGAAGAGAATTAAGAGAACAGGTGTTTAAAATACTGTTTGGAGTAGAATTCCACAGTGCAGAAGAATTAGATGAACAGATTGCACTGTATATGGAAGAACTTGGAGAAGTACGTCAGAAAGATTCTGAGTATATTTTGAATAAGGTGCACAGCATTGTAGATCATTTAGAGGATCTGGATGCTACTTTGAATGCTGCATCCAAGAACTGGAAAACGACACGTATGGCAAAGGCGGAATTGTCTATTCTGCGTCTGGCGGCATGTATCCATTAATGAGGCAGTGGAGCTGGCAAAATTATATGGATCGGATCAGGGTCCTGCTTTCGTAAACGGAATCTTATCAGGACTGGCATGAGACAGAACGTTTATTCTGTGGGACAGGTGAATGCTTATATTCAGAACATGTTTACACAGGATTTTATGATGAGCCATATTGCAGTCCGGGGAGAAATATCAAATTGTAAATATCACAGTTCCGGACATATATATTTCACACTGAAAGACGAGACCGGAGTGCTCAAATCTGTCATGTTTCGTGGAAATGTGCAAAAGGGTCTGTCTTTTCATATGGGTGTGGGAGACCGGGTTATTGTTCTGGGTGAAATCCATATCTATGAACGGGATGGTCAGTATCAGCTTTATGCGCAGCAGATTACCCGGGATGGTGTTGGTATACTCTACCAGAAGTTTATGGAGCGCAAGAAGGAACTGGAAGAGATGGGAATGTTTGCGCAGGAATATAAGCAGAGTATTCCGCGCTATGCATTTCGAATCGGTGTTGTGACAGCACCGACAGGTGCGGCAATTCGGGATATCCAGAATGTTTCTCATCGGCGAAATCCATATGTGCAGCTGTATTTGTACCCGGCACTTGTGCAGGGCGAAGGTGCGGCTGCGTCCATTGTGCAGGGAATCTGTGCAATGGAACAGAAAAATGTAGATGTGATCATTGTCGGACGAGGCGGTGGTTCAATGGAAGACCTGTGGGCATTTAATGAAGAAATTGTCGCACGGGCTATTTTTGAATGTTCAATTCCGGTTATTTCTGCTGTCGGACATGAGACAGATTATACAATTGCAGATTACGTTGCTGATATGCGGGCACCGACACCTTCCGCAGCAGCAGAACTTGCAGTTTTTGATTATGTGCAGGTGAAGGAAAAACTGGATATGTGTATGCAGACAGTTTTGTACCGTATGAATCAGCAAATGGAACTGGCAAAGGGAACAGTGCGGGAATATCAGCTTCATCTGAAAGCACTGCATCCGAAAAATCAATTGCTGCAAAAACGGCAGTATCTGACAGATCTGGAGGACAGTCTGGAGCATAGTATGCAGGAATTTATAAGAAAAAAACGGCATCAGCTGGAAATGTATGCAGTCAGACTGGATGGATGTTCCCCGTTGAAAAAGTTGCAGGGACCTTACGCATTCCTGACCGGAGAAGATGGAAAGCCAGTTCAGTCAGTGTCGGATGTGCAGGTGGGAGATGAGATGCAGGCGCAGTTGCTTGATGGCAGAATCATATCCAGAGTATGTAAAATAGAAAAAGCGGAGTAGTGTGAGATGGAAACGGTGGAATCATTAGAGGAGATGTTTGAACAGCTGGATACCATTCTTCAGGATATGGAGAATCCGGCGCTTTCCCTGGAAGATGCATTTTCGTTATATGAGCAGGGAATGAAGAAGATACAAAGCTGCAATCAGAGACTTGATACAGTAGAAAAGAAAATGCTTCAGATTGCAGAAGATGGAACGGAGACTCCGTTTGAATAGAGAGGTGTGGAAGATGGATATAAAAACAATTATTGCAGAACATACGAATCAGGTTGAAATGATTATCAAAAAATATCTGCCGGAAGAAAAAGGATATCAGAAAACAGTTATGGAAGCAATGAACTACAGTTTTCTGGCTGGTGGAAAGAGATTGCGTCCAATGCTGATGCAGGAGACATACCGGCTCTTTGACGGAACAGATGACATCATAGAACCGTTTATGGCTGCAATTGAGATGATTCACACATATTCTCTGATCCATGATGATCTGCCTGCGATGGACAATGATGAGTACCGGCGCGGCAGAAAGACAACACATGTTGTTTACGGAGAAGCGATGGGAATTCTTGCGGGAGATGCATTGCTTAATTTTGCTTTTGAAACGGCATGTAAAGGTCTGATGCAGGAAGTTGGAAATCCAAATGTTGCCAGAGCAGTTCAGATTCTTGCACAAAAAGCTGGAATCTATGGTATGCTTGGCGGTCAGGTAGTAGATGTGGAGTCAGAAGGTCAGGAAGTGGAACGGGAAAAACTGGATTTTATTTACGACCTGAAGACAGGGGCGCTCATAGAGGCTTCTATGCTGATCGGTGCAGTACTTGCAGGTGCTTCATCAGAAGAACAGCAGGTAATCTTACAGGTGGCTAAGGATGTGGGACTGGCATTCCAGATTCAGGATGATATACTGGATGTGACCAGTGATCTCGAAACCCTTGGGAAACCAATTGGCAGCGACGAGAAAAATCATAAAACAACGTATGTAACAATCCGGGGACTGGAACAGTCCAGAAAGGATGTAGAGGAAATATCTGAACGAGCCATAGAGGGAATGGCATCACTTACAAAAGAAAATGTATTTCTGAATGAATTAATCAGATATTTGATTCACAGAAAAAAATAGGGGATAAAAATGGCAGTACTGGATCGAATAAATCAGGCAAATGACATAAAATATTTAAACGAGGCGCAACTGGAAGAATTACCAGGGGAGATTCGTCAGTTCCTGATAGAGCATATTTCTAAAACAGGAGGGCATCTTGCATCAAATCTTGGCGTGGTAGAGCTTACGATGGCGTTACATCTGGTGTTGAATTTCCCGGAAGATAAACTGATCTGGGATGTGGGACATCAGTCTTATACCCATAAGATTCTTACCGGAAGAAAACGCGAATTTGAGCATTTACGCCAGTTAGATGGTATGAGTGGTTTCCCGAAGCGGTCAGAAAGTGATTGTGATGCATTTGATACCGGACACAGTTCTACCTCCATATCCGCAGGACTGGGACTGGTGAAGGCAAGAGATCTCAAAGGGGAGAAGACCACCATTGTATCCGTGATCGGAGACGGCTCTCTGACAGGAGGCATGGCTTACGAGGCCTTGAACAATGCAGCCAAACTGGAGACGAACTTTATTGTGGTATTAAAC
>CABRZK010000118.1 GCA_902475415.1 uncultured Eubacterium sp. | reverse complement strand
ACAAAGACAGGCTACAAATTTGACGGCTGGTACACAGCGGCGAATGGTGGCGATAAAGTAGAATCCGGTACAAAGGTAGCCATCACAGGGAATCAGACATTATACGCACACTGGACTAAAGTTGAGGTAACACCGGACCCAACACCGACACCGGGTCCAACACCAAAGCCGAACCCAACACCGACGCCAGATCCAACACCTACCTACGGCACCGGCATTTACACCGTAAATGGAGAGGATGTATATTATCTGAATGGCAAACGTCAGTATGTGACAGACGTAGTGAAAGTTAATGGTACGTGGTACAATCTGATCAACGGTGTAGTACAAAAGAAGGTGACAGTTGCCAAGAACCACAATGGCTGGTGGTACATTGATGCTAATGGCAAGGTAGATTTCAGTGCAAATACGGTAGCCAAGAATCAGAATGGCTGGTGGCTGATTCGAGGTGGCAAGGTAGATTTCAGTGCGAATACGGTAGCCAAGAATCAGAACGGCTGGTGGATCATTCGAGGGGGTAAGGTAGACTTCAGTGCGAATACCGTGGCCAAGAATGAAAACGGCTGGTGGCTCATCCGCGGAGGAAAAGTCGACTTCAGTGCATATACTGTGGCAAAAAATGAAAATGGCTGGTGGCGCATCGAAGGAGGAAAAGTAAACTTTGGTTTCAACGGACTGGCAAACAATCAGAATGGCTGGTGGTATATCCGAAATGGTAAAGTAAATTTCTCCTATAATGGATATGTACGGCTGCGTGGTGTCCGCTATCGCATTGTAAATGGAAAAGTACGTTAAAGCTAAAACCTGTACAGCGATTTCTGAATAAACACCACATATAACTTAAGTGTTTTTATAAGTGGTACAATTCTAAAATCCTTGTGTAGCCTGCTGAGAATGAAACGGACAAAGAAATGAACGGATGAAAATATCATAATCTGAGTTGAAATAACGGTTGATCTGACGATTGTCAGACCGGCCGTTTTTTCTATTGGCTGCTCACAGAAAACTACAGTTTACATGAGCTATTCGGGGACGCACGTACCAGAGTTTTTTGCAGCAGAAAGAGGTATGCTCCACAATTGCAGTGTTTCTGGTTGACATCTATACCTGTGTCATCTATAATAAAATTCAAGAAGAATACTTCTGGTATACCAACAAAAGCCAATAAAACATAACAAAAAAAGAAATATAAAATAAAATCAAAAACGGACTGATGATGGTATACGTGAAAAGAAAATAAAAATGTATGCAGAAACAGGAATAAGTCTCTCAGAAATTCAAAAAATCAGGGAGTTTAAACCGTAGTTGTCCGTTCTGTTTAAAAAATTTTTATGCGTACATGGAAGAAAAGAGGAGGGAAAACTGGTGGAACATGCAAAAAAATTTCTTTCATCACTGGAAATTTCCGGCCTGGATCAGGTAACAGCGAAGCGCAGATATCTGACAAAGTGTGAGCCGAAAGTTATGGAAATCGATGATGAAGAGAAGATTGTGAAGACAGCCTGTCGTGCCTGCATCGCAAACTGTGGTGTACTGGCGCATGTGAAAAATGGTCGTGTCATCAAACTGGAGGGAAATCCGTCCGACCCGATGAGCCAGGGACGTATGTGTGCGAAGGGATTATCCGGTATTCAGGCATTGTATCATCCGAATCGTAACAAATATCCGCTGATCCGTGTGGGTGAGCGTGGAGGCGGGCGTTGGAGACGTATCACCTGGGATGAGGCCCTGACCCGTGTGGCTGAGAAAGCCATGGAGACAAAGGAGAAATATGGTGCAGAAGCATTATTCTGTACAACCGGTGGCGGCGGCAACCCGGAAATCTGGAGTATTGCCCGTTTTTGTAATATTTTTGGAACACCGAACTGGTATGAGCCGGGCTGTGCACAGTGTTACCTGCCGAGAGTCCTTGCCTGTGCCATGATGTACGGCGGTGCGGATTCCAGTATTGCGGATTCCAATGCGCTGGAATTATATGATTATGAGAATGCACAGATCAAATGTCTGGTACTCTGGGGGGCAGGCCCTGCTTATTCCGCACCGGCCAGTGGTGGACGTATGGTGAATGAGCTGCGTGCAAAAGGTGTGAAAACGATCTGTATCGATCCCCGTTTTACCCCGGATGCGGCAAAAGCAGATATCTGGCTGCCAATCCGTCCGGGTACTGATGTAGCCTTACAGATGGCATGGATCCGTTACATTCTGGTGAATCGCAGATATAACGAAGACTTTGTAAAACGCTGGACTAACCTGCCATATCTGGTAGAGGTGGAGAGCCGTTTCCTTGCCCGTGCGAAAAAAGGAGAAAACGGGGCACCGGATACTTTCTATGTATGGGATGAAAAGACGGATTCCATGCAGCCGATGGAATATCCGTACAACGAGGATTTATCTCCGGCATTATGGGGAACCTATGAGGTTGACGGTAAAGTATACAAGACCGGTATGCAGTTATTATATGAGCGTTGTGAAGAGTTTACTCTGGAGAAAACAGCAGAAATCTGCTGGCTGACAGCAGACCGCATTCAGGCAGCTATCGAAATGTATCTGGAAAATGCTCCGAGCGGTATCTGTCTTGGTGTGGCAACTGACCAGACACCGAACTCCGTACAGGCAGCAATGGCAGTAGATACCATTGATTTCCTGATGGGTAATCTGGAAAAACCTGGCGCACTGATGCAGCGTTTCCAGACCAGTGGCGTTCTGAAAGTACCAAATTATCCGGTTCCGGTTGCCTTGAAATGTCTGCCACCGGAGCAGCTGAAAAAGCGTCTGGGTGGAAGAGAACACAAGGGCTTAAGTATCTGGTATGCAGGTCATCCGGGCAGCGTGCTGAATGCGATTCTGACCGGGAAGCCATATCAGCCGCGGATGTGGATTGACCGTTCCGGCAATAAACTTGGTGTGCTGGCAGAGTCCGGTCGCTGGGCTCAGGCCATTGAAAAGCTTGATTTTATTGTACATATGTATATGTATCCGACTTCATTTTCCGCTTATGCAGATATCTTACTGCCGACAGAGGAGTGGCTGGAGACAGATATGATCGTTGAGACCTGTAATATGCTGGTGGCAAGACAGCAGGTAGTTCATCTCTGGGAGACCATGGACGAGACTCTGATCTGGTCCCGTCTTGCAAAAAAATGTGCAGAACTTGGTCATGAGATGTGCCAGAAAGCTTTTGATCCGGAATTTATGGGTGACCAGCTTCCATACTGGGATTCGATGGATGAGTTTTTCGACCATCTGACACCGGCGGTGGGCATGACATGGGAAGAAATGAAGAAAAAAGCTCCATTCGAATACATGTCCAAAGAAGAATGGAAGACTTACTATGTATACAAGCAGACCGATGAAAAAACAGGACTGCCGAAAGGGTTTGATACGCCATCGAAGAAAATCGAGGTATATCTGGAGAGCATGATTACCCTTGGCAGAACCGGTCAGCCGTTCCTTCCGGTGGAGTTTGCGCCGGCAGACAGAGATTATGAGCCGCTGCCGTATTATCTGGAGCCGGTGGAAAGCCCGGTTCGTGATGATGAGACAGCGAGGGAATACCCGCTTGTTATGACAAATGGCCGTGTACCATTTTACCATCACTCCACTCTGCGTAATTCGGCTGCCATGCGTGAATTATATCCGGTTCCGGAAATCTGGATCTACCCGGATACAGCGAAAGAATATGGTATCGCACCGGGTGACTGGGTGTGGGTTGAGTCAAAACGAGGAAAAATCCGTGCCAAAGCTCTTGTAACCAAAGGAATCAATCCAGGAACGGTATGTATGGAGCGTTTCTGGCATCCGGAGACATTGAATACGAAGACTCATGGATGGCAGGAGACAAATGTAAACGTACTGTCCAAATCTACAGCACCATTTAACGATGTCGTTGGTACACATACACTCCGTGCTTACCAGGTACGAATTTCCAAGGCAGACAGTGCACCGGAAGGCATCTGGCAGAAACCGGAAGACTTTGTAAATTGGCGTGCGTGATGTGGATGTGCAGAAGAATATATCATGCGTTGCATGAAGCATATCTCACAACAAGAATGTCTGGGCATTCTTGAATTTTGAACTCAATTTACGAATACTTTGAAGAGATTGCAGAAAGGAATAAGGATGAAACAATATGCAATGGTTGTGGAGGTAGACCGCTGCATCGGCTGTAAAGGTGGATGTCAGGTTGCCTGCAAGACAGAAAATGAAGTGGCTCTGGGACGTTCCAGAAGCACATTATATCATATGGGCCCCACAGGCATTTATCCGGATCTGGAGATGTATTTCCTTCCGGTGATGTGTCAGCAATGTGAGAATCCAAGTTGTGTGGAAGTGTGCCCGACAGGTGCATGTTACAAGGATGAGGAGGATGGAGTGATCTACATCGATCAGGATATCTGTATCGGATGTCAGAGCTGTAAGAAAGCCTGTCCGTACCATGCGAACAATTTTAACAAAGAAATGCGTGTCATGGATAAATGTACCGGATGTGTGCAGTTGCGGGAACAGGGCGGCGAGCCGGTCTGCGTGAAAAACTGTTCCGGTCGTGCCCTGCATTTTGGCGATATCAATGATCCGGAAAGTGAAGTATCGAAGCTTCTGGCTGAGAATGAAGGTCATGTATACACGTTAAAGGATGATAACGGAAATCACCCTTCCGGAAGATTTATTTTGAAAAAACAGAAATGGATCGATATGCTGCCATTTGAATTTGAGGAAGCATTAAGAAAAGGTATTTATGAAGAGCCGGAGAGCGAACTGGCGCATAAGATCCATGAGGATCATCTGAAAAAATCCGGACTGAAAAAAGCATGTGATGCGGGAGAGGAGGCATAAGGAGCATGACACAGGTGGAAATAAGAAAACAACTGGCGAAAGCAAGAGCCGGCCTCTACCGTTTCCTTGGCGGTTTGTATATCATGGAGATCGATGAGGAAGCCCTGGCACAGATGAAACAGATGAAGTTTCCGAAGGACGGGGAAAATAAAGAACTGACAGAAGCTTTTGCGAGACTGGAAAAAGCGATTGCAGGCTGCAAGAACAGCGATCTGGAAGATCTGGCAGCTGATTATGCCAAGACATTTCTGGCAGCGGGAGAAGCAACCGGTGTGGCTGCATTTCCGTATGAATCAATTTATACAAATAAAAAACATGAGCTGGGCGGACGTACTGAGCAGGAGGTACTGGCATTGTATGCACTGCACGGATGGGAGCCGAGCAAAGACATGTTCCGCACCATGAATGACCATATCGGACTGGAACTTGAATTTATGGCAGTTCTGTGCGAAGAAGAATTGCTTGCCTGTCAGACAGATAATGCTGACCGTGCGGCAATGTCTTCCAGAGATCAGAATGAGTTTTTGTATACCCATCTTGGATGGGCCGGTGGATTTTGTATGGATATTAATAAATATGCACAGACAGAATTTTATCAGGCAGCAGCGAAGGTGACGACGGCATTTCTGGCACAGGAGAAAGAAATGCTGGAAATGGGAGGTGCAATATGGGATATCGAGTAAATTTTGAAAAAATGAACGATATTCTGGCAGACTGGTCAGAATCTTACCATATTTTTGCACCGGCCTGGGATCAGAGAAAGAAAAAAGTGCGCTATCGTGAGATTAAAACCATCGATCAGATCGTACTTGACCGTCAGGCAGATTTTTCGCCGAAGGAAGCATATTATCCGGTATCTCAGACCATGTTTTATTTTACTGATACAGAGGTAAAAGAAAGCGAACCTGCAGATGAAAAAGGTATTTTGATTTTCGCACGTCCCTGTGATATCAACGGAATGGCACGTCTGGATTGTATTTTTCTGGAAAATGGCGGCAATGCAGATTATTTCTATGCAAGAATGCGGGAAAAAGTAAAAGTTATCATGCTGGAATGTAGAGAAGGATTTGAACATTGCTTTTGTGTATCCATGGGAACCAATGTGACAGATAAATATGACGCAGCCGTACGGATTACAGATGGTGAAATTTTTGCAGATATCAAACATGAGTCTCTGAAAGCAGCATTTTCCGGAGCGGAGTCCGTTGATTTTACACCGGAATATGTACAGGAAAATGAGAAAAAACTGCACATTCCGCAGATTACAGACCGCAGTATGTTAAAACCGATCAGTGATCTGGAATACTGGAAACAGTTTGATGAAAAATGTATCGCCTGCGGCGGATGCAATACAGTCTGTGGAACATGCAGCTGTTTTGATACTGTGGATGTCATTTATCAGGAAGGAAGTCGAACCGGAGAGCGACGGAGAGTCTGGTCTTCCTGTATGCTGGAATCCTTTACGGAGACAGCCGGTGGTGGTCGCGCCCGCAAGACACCGGGGGCAAATATGCGTTTTAAGGTATTACATAAATTTTATGACTTTGCAGACCGTTTTGCAAAGGACGGAACACACGGAATTGCCTGTGATGCACAGATGTGTATCGGTTGTGGCCGTTGCGACATGAGATGCCCGAAACAGATTTCTTTCTTTGACGCAGTGGACGGACTGGCGGCTGAAATCGAAAAAATGAATGCGGGAGAGGAGGCATAAGACAATGGAAAATATCATGAAACCAGAACCACACAAAATTTTACATGTACTGCGTCAGACTGCAGCAGAATTTACGATTCGTGTGGCCTGTGACAAAGATCCTGGCTATGGACAGTTTTTCCAGCTGTCTCTGCCGAAAATCGGAGAAGCACCGATCTCTGTCTGCGGAAAAGGACCGGGCTATGTGGAATTCACCATTCGTAAAGTAGGACGTCTGACCGGTGGTGTGTTTGATTTAAAAGAAGGTGACACACTCTTTATGCGCGGACCGTATGGAAATGCTTTTCCAGTAGATCAGTTTGAAAATAAAGATCTGGTTGTTATCTGCGGTGGTACGGGAATGTCTCCTGTCAAAACGACACTGACACATTTTTATGATCATCCGGAAATCTGCAAATCCGTATATCTGATTGCCGGATTTAAAGATATCAACTGTGTACTTTTCAACGAAGAACGTGCAAAATTCGCTGAGAAGTTCCACTGTACCTATTGCCTGGACAATTCTGAAGCACCGGGATTCCACAAAGGTATGGTAACCCAGTATATCCCGGAAGTGCCATTTGATACCTTCGAAGACTACAACGTAGTCATAGTAGGTCCGCCTCCAATGATGCGTTTTTCCGCTCTGGAATGTATGAAATGCGGTGTTCCGGCAGAAAAAATATGGGTATCCTTTGAAAGAAAAATGTCCTGTGCCGTTGGCAAATGTGGTCATTGTAAAATTAATGAGACATATGTCTGCCTGGAAGGACCGGTGTTCAACTACACCAAAGCAAAAGAACTCTTTGATTAAATTCTTATTTATGTGAAAGCGAAAAAGCCGGAATCAGAAATCCATGCAGGCACGGACGATTTCCTATCTGCGCT
>CABRZK010000117.1 GCA_902475415.1 uncultured Eubacterium sp. | reverse complement strand
TCCTGTTGTTGCAAAATCCCTGCTTCCTATTCTCATTTTTCTAACCTTCCTGACTTTTTTGTCACAAACAAGTGGTTTTATTATATAATTTATTTATTTATTTGTAAAATAAAAAATGTGGCTGTTATACCTGTCTGATATAACAACCACATTCCTGTTATCTTTTCTCTCTGACCGTCTTAGTACAAATTACATCACTGTCTGTTCCACATATATTGGAGATTAAAACTGTTCCGGCTTCCACCGGCGCTGTCACGGCCTGTTTCTTTATTTCTTTCATCACCTCCGGGATCAGTTCTTTCGGGACTGCCTTTGTGATCCGCACGCTTGTTACCGGCAGCTCACCATTTTTTACTGCCACAGAGCTTGCAATAGTACGCTTTGGCGCGAGGATTTCCTGACGGACATATTCCTCACCACGTTTGCAGGTAAATCCACTTACGGATTTAATTTCTCCGTCTAAAACCTCTGCTTCTATTTCACAGCCATTTGGACAAATAATGCATGTATATTTTTTTAACATTCTACCATCACCTCCAGATCACCCGTTCCATTTATGTTATCCGCCTTGACCTTAAACTGGATCATTTCTGCCGGGATTGCTTTTTTCATTTTCTTTACGGCTACTTCCCTGCCGTCCTGTTTTACTACGATCCTGCACGCACCATAATGATGATTTACACGCATTGACAGCTGGAAATCATTTTTTCCACTTATTTTCTGTGGTATGGTATGCCCTACTCCATCTCCTGCTTTTACATTGATATTGCATGCCGGTAAAGTTCTGCCTTCGACATACTCTGCCGCACACTTTGCCAGATGTTCTGCTTCCATGGAAACAAAATCCACAAGATCATGCACATGCAGCACATTTCCTGCTGAAAAAATACCCGGTATTTCTGTCTGCATAAACTCATCTACAACGGCTCCTTTTGTGTGAGGATCAATTCCGATTCCCACATCCTTCGTCAGCTTATTATCCGGCAGAAGACCGACCGATAAAATTAATGTATCACAGTCATATCTTTTTTCTGTACCCGGAATCGGCTGTAAATGTTCGTCTACCTCTGACACCGTCACTCCGGTAAGCCTTGCATCGCCATGTATCTCCGTCACTGTATGGCTTAAATAAAGTGGTATATTATAATCATCTAAACACTGGATGATATTTCTCGGCAATCCGCTTGGATGTGACATAATCTCAAATACCGCCTGAACGTGTGCTCCCTCGAGGGTAAGCCGGCGCGCCATGATCATTCCAATATCTCCTGAGCCGAGGATCACCACTTCCTTTGCCGGCATTCTGTTGTATAAATTCATGTACGCCTGCGCCGTTCCTGCTGTAAATACTCCCGCCGGCCGCTCTCCCGGAATTCCCAGTGCCCCACGGCTTCGCTCTCTGCAGCCCATTGCAAGTATGACAGCTTTTGCCTCGATCTCATGCATTCCATCCTGTGCCACAACGGTTATCTTTTTCTCCTTTGTGATCTCCGTCACTGCCGCATTGATCATGTATGGGATTTTATTCTTCTCAACCTCGGAAATAAAACGCTCTGCATATTCCGGTCCTGAAAGGCTTTCGCCAAATCTTCCAAGTCCAAATCCATCATGAATGCACTGTCTTAAAATTCCGCCGAGACAATTTTCCCGCTCGATGATTAAAATATTTTTAATTCCATTCTTATAAAGCTCTAACGCTGCTGCAAGACCTGCCGGTCCGCCACCAATAATTACGACATCCCTGTATTCCATCTTACTTTTCCTCCCGCATATTACCAGTCAATACCCACGAATCCGGTCTGCTATATCTCACATCTTTTGCAGGTATTCCCAACTCTTCCTCGATCAGCTGCTCAATTTTCATCTGACAGAAGCCACCCTGACAGGTTCCCATCATTGCACGTGTACGGTATTTCACGCCTGTCATTGTCGCAACCCCTAATGGATTTCTGATTGCGGCACGTATCTCAGCTTTTGTCACCTGTTCACAGCTGCAAATAATCTCGCCGTACTCCTTATTTTCCCGGATCAGTGCATTTTTTTCTTCAAACGATGCCGTTGCAAATCTTCGGATCGACTTGTGTTCCGGAATAAACTGATCGTTTTTCACCAGCCTTTCATGTTCTTTCATAAGTTCCACCACATACTGTGCAATCGGAACTGCCGCTGTAAGCCCCGGTGATTCGATTCCGACCAGATTCACTGCATGCGGTGCAATGTCTTCTTTTATCTCTATCTTGAAATCCTGGATGACACCATTTTCATCTACCCACTTCGGCAAAATTCCTGAGAAATTACGAATCTGATCTGCCTTATTGATATGCGGCCATAAATTCGATGCACTCTTTGCGAGCTCCTCCATATTTTTCTGTGGGACACCATAATAAGAAAAATCTGTTACGTTTTCCGCATCCGGGCCGACGGTGACATTGCCATCCACGGTAGGTGTCACATGGATGCCCATATAGGTATTGCTTGGCACCGGATACACCGGCATTGGCAGAAGACTGCCAAGACGCTTATCTAAAATAATGTAATTTCCTTTGGAACCGATCACATGGTATCCTGTGATCCCAAGCATGTCTGAGATTGTTTTGCAGCCAAGTCCTGCTGCGTTGATTACCCAGTGTGCTTTATATTCCCCTTTTCCGGTCCGCAGCAGATAATCATCATCTACCCGCTCAATTCCAAGTATCTCATGTCCAAACAGGAACTTCGCACCGTTTTCCGCTGCATTTTCTGCCAGACCGATCGTAAATAAAAACGGGTCCATGATACCACTGTTTTTTGACCACATTGCAAATTTTCCTACAACCGCAGGGACGAGTTCATGAAGTTTTTTCTCATCGCTCCAAACCTGTTGCACCATTCACGTCCCCCTGTTTCAGAGTGCGTTTTAACTGTTCCATATCTTCTTCTGTATTTCCTACCAGAACTTTTCCACACCGTTTAAACGGGAAATCCAGTTCCTCGGACAGATCACCCATCATTCGGTTTCCTGCGACACAGAACCTTGCTTTCAATGTATCCGCATCATAAGCAAATCCTCCGTGGACTACTGCCGAGTTTCTGCCGCTTGTCTCATTACAGACATCCAGATTTTTTTCAAATACCCCTATTTTCAATTTGTATCTGGACAATTCCCTTGCGATCGCACTTCCGACCACACCAGCACCTATTACCGCAACATCATATTCACCTTTCATTTATTTTCTCCTTTATATATTTTATATTATGTTATATATTTCATATAATTTAATATATATCATAGTTGTTCGTTTGTCAATTAGTTTTACATAAAAAAACTGACCTCTGAACATCGTTTTTTTCACCTGATGTTCAGAGATCAGTTTCCTGCCGTTTCTATTCTATTTTCTGGAAATAATCCGGGAATTCAGCTTTGATCGTATCAATATTTTCTACATAACGCTCCATATGGCGCAGTGCGATTTCTCTGGCTTTCGCTTTATCCTTCTGTTCGATCGCCTCTACCAATTCTTCATGATCTTTATAAATTTTTTCTTTTGGCTTGCACCGGAAGCTTAATATCGTTGTGCGGTCAAAATGCGGGGCTACCCCTTCCACCAGTTCGCACCAGTAGTTCCTTCCACACATCTGATAGAGCATCTTATGAAATTCCTTATCATAGTAGAAAATCTTTTCTTCATCGCCACGCTTGATATAAAGCTGCCAAAGCGCTATATTTTCCCATAATTTGTCAATATCATCTTTACTCAGCAGGTCGCATGCCATAACTGCCAGTTCCGCTTCAAGAACACTTCTCAAATGCCGGATCTCCTCGACCAATCCTGAGTCGATATAAGACACATAGGTTCCTATTTTCGGTCTGATATCAATCAGCTTCTTCTGTGCAAGCTCCAATTCCGCTTCCCGGAATGGTGTCCTGCTCACGCCAAGCTGACCGCATATTTCCTGATCTATAAGTCTTTCCCCTGGAACAAGTTCTGTATTGACAATGTTATGTATCAGCACACGGAGTACATAATCTTTTGCCGATTCCTGTTTCTGCCTCTCCAGAATAGATTTCATACTAAAAAACCTCCATATTTGTTTTTTCACGCATGCATCTATTATACACTGTTTTTCCCATTAATACACTAAATTTACCAGACCGGTAGACAAAACAGGAACAAATGCAATCAGAAACATGACAATGAGTAAAAGTACATAAAAAGGTAAGGATTCCTTAATAAACGCTTTTATATCACACTTCGTGACTCCGCAGGTGACAAATATAAGCGTTCCCATTGGTGGTGTGACACCGCCGACTGCCATAACAAAAATAAATAACATAGCAAAATGTATTTCATCGATTCCATAGGCGGCTGCAACCGGTGCCAGTAACGGAACCAAAACGATCATTGCAGCATTTCCCTCAATGAACATTCCCACTAAGAGCAGGAACACGATCACAATCAACAAAAAGAGATATTTATTGTGAATGCTAGATGTAATTAATGTTGTGAGCTGCTGAGGGATTCTCTCTCTTGTGAGTACCCATGCAAATGCAGATGCTCCACCGACGATCAGCATAATGGAGGCTGTTGTTGCGACACTTTCCTTCAGTCCTGAAATAATATTTTTGATCGTGATCTCATGGTAAACAACTCCGAGAAGCAGCGCATAGACGATTGCCACTGTTCCTGCTTCCGTCGGCGTCACTGCACCGATCCTGATTCCTCCGATGATAATGATCGGGAGACATAGCGGTAATACCGCCTGCCGGAAAGATTTTCCCACTTCCCCTTTCTGCCTCGGTTCCTTCTGTGCAACCTGATATCCTCTCTTTTTCGAGATGATCCACACAAGGATCATAAGGGATACACATAACAGAATACCAATGCCAATCCCTGCAACAAATAATTTTCCAATTGATACATTTGCAATGGAGCCATACAGAATCATACCGATTCCAGGTGGAATTAACGGAGTGATCATCGCTGAGGTTGCAGTAAGAACCGATGAAAATTCTTTTGAATATCCTGCTTTTTCCATCTCCGGAACAAGCATTTTTGCTTCCATTGCCGCATCAGCCAGATTGCTCCCTGAAAGTCCTCCCATCAAGGTAGACAACAGTACATTGACCTGTCCCAGACCACCTGTCATCCTTTTGGTCAGTGCATTACAAAAATTCATAATCCTTTTTGTCACACCTGTATAATTCATAAAAACGCCTGCGCATATAAAAAACGGGATTGCAAGAAGCGGTATACTCTGGGTTCCGGAAATAATACGCTGCGCCAAGATTGCCGGTGATGAGGACGCACCTAAAAGGAAATAAACCAATGCGCCGGCAAACACTGAGATAAACACCGGTACTTTAAAAAATAAACATAAAAGCAAAACCGCACAAGCGATCAGGATCACATATATCTGCATTTATTTTACCTCCTTTTTTGTCTTTAGTTCTGCCACTGAATTTTCCCAAAACTGTATGATCATACAGATACAGCTGATCGGAACCGGCAGATAAATCCATCCATAAGGCCAGTGCAAAATACTGGTATGAAGATGATAATGAAACATAATCTGTATATATTTCATGCTGAAGACAACAATGCATCCAAGAACAACGGTCACAACGACTGCGATCAAAACCGTTAATACCTTTTGTGCTTTCGCAGGAAACAGTTCATACAACATATCAATTGCCACATGTGAAAAGGTTTCAAATGCATATCTTGCCCCGAAAAAAATAACCCATATGATCAGCGCCAGCTGTACTTCTTCCTGCCATGAAAAAGGCTTTGAAAAGACGTACCGGAAAATAACCCCTGCAAAAGTCACTGCAATCAGCAGGACTAAAGCGATCACAGAAATCCCGATATCAATCTGTCTGAGTTTTTGTATCCATTTCATTTTCATCATAACCTCCTTCTATTGACCGATAATATTCTTAACGGTATCTACAAGGCCATCAGACCATCCATATTTTTCTTCCGCCGCATCATAAAATGACTGCGATGCTGCCAGCCACTCATCTGGGTTGTCCACCGTATAAACGGTAACCCCGGCTTCTTCAAGCTTCTGTAAAGCTTTGCTGGTCTCTGAATCCAGAATCTCATTATTATACACTCCGGCTTCCTCGCATGTCTTCATCAGGAGCTCCTGCTGTTCTTCCGTCAGGGAGGAAAAGAATTCATCTCCACAGCACCACGTCGTAAGATCATAAATGTGTGCATCTTCACAAAGGTACTTTGCAACTTCCTGATATTTTCCATTTTCAATTACTGCGATTGGATTCTCCAGCCCATCAATGGTTCCCTGCTGTAGTGCGGTATAGACATCCCCAAGACTCATCGGTGTTCCAGCCGCTCCGAGTGCTCCCATACTGTCAACCTGCAATTGATTTCCCGGCACTCTGATCTTCAATCCCTTCATATCCTCCGGGCTTTGCACAGGTTCTTTTGTGATGGTATTTCTCACTCCATAATGCCAGTTGCTTCCTACGATCACAAGTCCTGTCGTCTCCCGCAATTTTTCCTCCTGTTCTGCCCACCAGTCACTCTCTGCGAGTTTTTCTATATCTTCCCATGACCGGAAAAGGTAAGGTGCAAATGTTACACTGAAATCACTGACTCCCAGATCCGCATAAAAGGCTCCGTTCGCCAATGTTATGACAGAATCTCCTGCGATTTCCTGATTAATAATATCGGATTTCGATCCGAGCTGGCTGGACGGATATAATTCCACCTGAATTTCTCCGCCGCTCTGTTCTTCCAACAGCTCCTTCCATCTCTGACAGGCAAGATCAAGTGGCTCGCCCGGGTTGTTTTCATAAGCTATTTGTATATGCACAACATCTTCCTGTGCCACTGCGGTCTGCGTCATGCTATTCTGACATCCCGAAGCACACAGACCAATTGCCATACATGTAGCCATAACGATAAGTGTCTTTGCTTTCATATGTATTCCGCCTTTCATTTTTATTTTATGAAATATATAACATGTGTTCAAATATTTTTATATTGTTATTATATATCTCATTTGATCGCATTACAATTGTATAAGTTATCACATCTTTTCCTGCGATTTTTGTGATTTTTGCACAAAAAAAGCTACAACATTTGGAATTTAATTTCATTTTCTTTGAAATCTGATTCCAAATGTTGCAGCTATCCATGCTCATAAATGATTGATTCTTTTTACCATTTTCAAGCTTACACATTGCGCTTTATTTCAGTTTTATTTTATCCTCTCACCAACTCGAAAAACTGTCTCTGCAGCCTCTCGTCCCTATCAAAAACACCGCGCGTCACAAATGTTACGGTTCTGCTCCCAGGCTTCTTCACCCCCCGCATCGTCATGCACATATGCTCTGCCTCCAGCATGACCATTGCTCCCTGCGGCTTTAAATATTCCATCAATGCATCTGCGATCTGTGCCGTCAACTGTTC
>CABRZK010000116.1 GCA_902475415.1 uncultured Eubacterium sp. | reverse complement strand
CGCAAGTATGGACCATGGGCTATCTTTGCTTACGTGGCAGTTCCGATTCCGGGCACAGGTACATGGACTGGCAGCATTATAGCAGGTGTACTGAATATGAAACCAAGGATTACCATATTGTGTGTGATGTGCGGAAACGCAGTGGCTGGAATGATCATGACACTGGCAAGTGCGGGTGTGATCAGTATGATTTCCAGACTGTAAAGGTCACAGGCTGCGGAGTTTACCGGGCGACAGAGGCTGGACTGCTTTCCTGTATGACATATATGAAATTCGATATAACTGGTATGTATGTAACAACAAAAACTGGCTCTTGAAAAAGGTCAGTTTTTTTGTTATGTATAAGGAACGTAAGAGAAAAATGGAGATAAAATAGTTTTATGACAGAATCGCATAACAATCAGAAAAAAATTGCTGTGATCAATGATTTTTCCGGATTTGGGCGTTGTTCGATTGCAGTGTCCTTACCGATCATTTCAGCGATGAAGATACAATGCTGTCCGGTACCTACATCGATTTTTTCCAATCACACGGGATTTGACAGCTATTTTTTTGAAGATTATACGGACCGTATGCGTCCTTATATCGCAGAGTGGCGTAAACTGGGACTTCAGTTTAATGGAATCTGTACCGGGTTTCTGGGATCAAAGGAGCAGATCGGCATCGTGGGAGATTTCCTGCAGGAGTTTGGAAAAGAGGATACGATCGTACTGATCGATCCTGTGATGGGAGATTATGGAAAACCATATCCGACTTACACGATGGAAATGTGCCTGGAGATGAAGAAACTGGTGCATTATGCAGATATTCTGACCCCGAATCTGACTGAGGCCTGTATTCTGACAGATACGCCATATAAAGAAAAATGGCATGTGGCAGAGATTGAGCAGATGGCAGATACATTAAGCCAGATGGGACCGGAGAAAGTGGTGATCACCGGAATTTTGCAGGGCAGTTTTGTGGCAAATCTCTGTTACGAAAAAGGTCGGGAATCCAAAGTGCTGCGGACACATAAGATCGGCACTTCCAGATCCGGCACAGGAGATATTTTCTCTGCCATTCTTGCGGCAGATGCGGTCAATGGAGTGGCATTTGAAGAATCCGTAAAAAAGGCATCCGGTTTTATAAAAAAATGCATCATCAGCTCCATCGAACGGGATATCCCGCTGACAGATGGCGTTTGTTTTGAAGACCATCTCGGAATACTGAGCAGATAGAAAAAAGAGTAAAGATAGAGAAAGAAGGAAGAAAAAATGGAAATTTTATACAAAGTACATCAGAATTTATATGTAAATCTGACAAACAAATGTCCCTGTGCCTGTACGTTTTGCTTGCGTCAGACCATGGACCATGTAGGAGAATCCCACAATCTGTGGCTGGAGCGCGAGCCATCTGCGGAGGAAGTAATTGCAGAATTTGCCAAATTTGATATGTCACAGTATGAGGAAGTCGTATTTTGTGGATTTGGAGAGCCGACAGAGGCGCTGGATGTCCTTCTGAAAGTGGCTGCCTATGTCAAAGAGACATTTGCAAAACCAGTTCGTATCAACACAAATGGAATGGGTAATTTGATCTGGAACCGGGATATTACACCGGAATTTGAGGGACTGATCGATACCGTGTCCATCAGTCTGAATACTCCGAATGCAGAGCGTTATCATGAACTGGTGCGGAGTAAATTTGGAGATCTGTCTTTTGATGCAATGATTGATTTTGCAAAAAAATGTACACAGCATGTGCCCCATGTAGTCATGACGACAGTTGCTACTACCATTACAAAGGAAGAAGAGGAAGCGTGTCGTAAAATCTGCGAAGAGGTAGGCGCATCTTACCGGATTCGTCCATGGGAAGATTAATGATTCAGGAGTCTGCCTGTAATTCTGGCATTCAGGAGCAGATTTTTGAGTCAGATTACATAGAATGGTGAATGATTAAAAAATATACATTTTTTGTATAACACGCAAAATTGTTAATGATACCGCCGGAATCTTTTCCGGCGGTGTTTTTTTCCTTGCAATTTAGTATTGGCTTTATTATAATTTAATGTGCGTGAAAGGCAGTTTAATGTATTTTTATACATTTATTTTTTTTGAAAGAAACATGGAAAATATCTGAAAAATACATTAGTAAGAGAAAAGGTAAAGTTTATTACAAATGCTTGATATGGAGAGAAAACATGTGGCCGATATTATTAGGAACGGTAGGTTTTGTCCTGTATTATATATATGATGTGAACAGTATCCGGTGGAAGAATGTATTTTTGCAAAAATTTTTTGCAGTGGGGAGTATTCTGGTCGTGGTATCAGCCCTGGCAGAGTTTGGGACTGCCTGGGGGGAATACCATCAAAGTAAAGGAATAGTGCTTGGATGTGGAATCGGTGCACTGTTCTTTCTGAGTTTGCTCTTATATACGTTATTTTTTGCAATCCCTTTTGAAGAAACTTATTGTCAGGAAAATAAACTGCGTGCTGCATATACGGAAGGCGTGTACGGTCTGTGCCGGCATCCGGGTGTTCTGTGGTTTGCGGGAGTTTATCTGTGCATGTGGGGAATGTTGGGAGGTTGGAAGCAGGGATGTTATTTTCTGCTTATGATTTTCTGGAATTTTGTATACATTGTATTGCAGGATCTGTGGATCTTTCCACAGACATTTGATAATTATCAGGAATATAAGAGATGCACGCCGTTTCTGATTCCAAATGGAAGAAGCATCCGGGCGTGTGTGAAAAGTATCAGGAAAAAGAATGAGGAATCTGGAGCAGACAGCCTATGAATCTGAAAGAAAAATTGAGAAAACATCAGTATAATGAAATATGGCAGCAGTATTGCGGTTTTCTGGATCTGTCTATGGAAGGTTATATGAAAATCCAGCGGCGTCTGATGGAAGAACAGATTCAGCTCTGGAGCAATTGTGGGCTTGGACAGTCGATTCTGAAGGGAAAGCATCCGAAAAATCTGGATGAATTTCGCAGGATGGTTCCACTCACGGAATATGAAGATTATGCAGATATACTGCTGACCAAACAGCCGGATATGCTGCCGGAGAATCCTGTCATCTGGATCCAGACGACCTGGGAAGGTGGTAAACATCCCATTAAGGTTGCTCCGTATACAAGAAGTATGCTGAATACCTATCGCAATAATGTCATGGCCTGCCTGATTCTGTCTACCAGCCGGGAAAAAGGTTCTTTTGATGTGGCATCTACGGACAAGTTTCTGTATGCCCTGGCACCGTTGCCTTACGCAACAGGACTGTTTCCACTGGCTCTGGGGGAAGAGATTGATATTGAATTTCTTCCGGCGGTAAAAGATGCTGTCAATATGAGCTTCAGTGAGCGAAATAAACTGGGATTCAAGATGGCGATGAAAAAAGATCTGGGCTTTTTCTTTGGTCTTGGAAGTGTAGCGTACGCAGTCAGCCAGAGTCTGTCCTCCATGACAAGCGGTGGTGGCGGAATGCAGCTGTCCAGTCTGTTGAAATGTAAACCGCACATGATTCTTCGTCTGCTGAAAGCAAAATACCGGTGTAAAAAAGAGCAGCGGGAACTGCTTCCGAAGGATCTGTTTCATCTGAAAGGCTTTATGGTGGCGGGTACAGATAATCTCTGCTACAAAGACGATCTCGAAGAACTCTGGGGAATCCGTCCGATGGAGTTATTTGCAGGAACGGAACCGTCCATGATGGGAACAGAGACCTGGACACGCAAGGGCATGTATTTCTTCCCGGATAATGCGTTTTATGAATTTATCACAGAGGCAGATATGCTCAGAAATTATGAGGATCCGTCCTACATTCCACCAACCTATCTGATGGATGAGGTGCGGCCGGGAGAAAAATATGAGCTTGTGTTTACCATTTTAAAAGGTGGAGCTTTTGCCCGTTACCGCTGCGGAGATATGTATCGGTGTGTGGGACTGGAAAACCGGGAGGACGAGACAAAAATCCCGCGGTTTGAGTATGTAGACCGGGTTCCATGGATCATTGATATTGCCGGTTTTACACGGATTTCGGAAAGTGGTATCCGTAATGTCATCGGACTGTCGAAACTTCCGATTACAAACTGGGTAGCTGCCAAAGAATATAATGAGCAGAACCGGCCTTATCTGCATATGTATGTGGAGCTGGAACGGGATGCTTTGCTGACAAATGCCATGAGTACTGATATTTTAAAAGAACTGCTTGGCACATATTTCAAATATATTGATCAAGATTACCGTGATCTGAAAAAAATTCTGGGAATGGATCCTTTAGAGGTGACAATTCTTACTTGCGGAACATTTGAGACTTATAAGAAACGGACAGGAAAAATACTGCACCAGATGAATCCTTCTCATTATGATCTGAAGGAGTTACTGGAAGTGCAGGAGTGTTTAGACAGAGTGAGATAAGAGGGATATATGGGAACCTATGGATATATTTCAATCATAGCAATGCTGTGCTATGGATTTATGCTGCTGATGTTTCTGGCGGCAAAGAGAAATAAAATAGTAAACAGTTTTCTGGTGGTACTGACGGGACTTCTGCTGTGGACCGGATGATCTGCTTTTATGCGTGCACAGCTGTGGCCGACGTATGAATTCTGGTATCAGGTTTCGCTGCTTGGAATCCTGCTTCTTCCGTATGCATATTATCGGTTTATTCTGGCCTTTGGCGGGGTGAAAGAAGGTATTGCAGGAAAAGCTTATATGGTGGCTATGCTGGTATGCTTTGTGATAAATATCAGAAATGGATTTTTCCTGGCATGCCCGACGCTGGTGGAGAAAAATGGTATGCCAACGTTTGTGTATGATATCAAACCATCGATACTGGTTCTTTTTCTGCTGGTAGGGATTTTCCTGGTGTATCTTTTCCGGGTTCTTGTGCGTATCTGTAAGACGAATCCGAATATGAAGGTACAGTATGAACCGGTGATGTTTGGTGTACTTGTATTGTTTGCAGGAAATGTACTGATCGGATTGCCGGTATTCAGCGGATTTCCGATTGACATTCTCAGCGGAGTGGTAAATGTATTTCTGCTGTTTTATGCACTGATCCGGAGAAGGCTGTTCCACCTGCAGATGCTGGCATCTTCCGGACTTTGTTACGGTGTGGGATTTTTGTTTTCTGTGATTGTCTTCCTGAATGCAATTCCATATCTGCAGAAATTGTTCCATATGCAGATGAGCAGAAATCTGACATTGTATGCACTTGTGTTTGCAATCGCATTTCTGGTGATCTATGCGTTATTCACTTTCCTGTGGAAATTGCTGGTGCGGAATGTGTTTGTCAGAGAAGAAATCCATCAGGCAGAAAAAATCAAAGAATTCAGTTCTGCTATTTCAAAAACACTGGATCTGAGAAAAATTCTGGATGAAACCATCCATGTGGTAAAAGAGTTGATGGATGTCGGAAATATCTATATCTGCATGCAGGATGAAGCAGGAGAAGCGTATCATGGGTTTGCAAGTGATCAGCCGTTGATCGATCTGGCATTTTCGCTGGAGGAAGAAAATCCTATGATTCAGTGGCTGAAGGAGCATGAAGAACCGTTGATCTACCGGGAATTTCGCTATACAGTGGAATATAAATCCATGTGGGAAAGCGAAAAACATCAGTTGGATAAGAAGCATATCCGGTACTGTGCGGGTCTGAAAGACGGTGAACATCTGACCGGGGTACTCCTCATTACCGCACCGGCATCGAAAAAAGGGCTTGTGTATGATGAAGTACAGCTGATCTCCTCTGTCACCTCTGTAGCTTCCATCGCCATTAAAAATGCGAGACTGTATGAAAAAGCCTGCATGGAAGCCAGAACAGATGAAATGACCGGCTTGCTGAACCGAAAGTATTTTTATGAAGTACTGAATGAGGAATTTGAGAAAAACAAAGATGCTTCGCTGGCGCTTGCCATTATCAATGTAGATGATTTTAAACTGTATAATCAGCTGTATGGCGTGAAAGAAGGAGATATCTGTCTGCAGGGAATTGCCAATATTGTGCGCAGCAGTGTGGGAGACAGTGGTTATACGGCCCGCTATGGTGGGAAAGAATTTGCGATCCTTCTTCCGAAATACGATCTGTTTTCCGCAAAAAATCTAGTGGAATCCATCGCAAAACAGATTTTTGCCATGAATAATCGCAGAACGGATATGAAACTGAAAGCAGTCACCGTCAGTGCCGGAATCAGTGCGGCACCTTATGCGGCACGAAATGTCAAGGAACTGATGGAAAATGTGGATCTTGCAGTTTATCATGTAAAGCACAGCGGAAAAAATGGCATTCAGGTATTTGATGCGATGTTCCAAAATTATCAGGAACGGGAAAATATGCGGGATCGTGCCCATATTTACCAGGAGTATGAATCGACGGTATATGCGCTTACTGCAGCAATTGATGCCAAGGATCACTATACCTTCAGTCATTCTAACAATGTGGCATATTATGCGACAGCTCTGGCAGCAGCGCTGGGAATGAATGATGATATGATCGAGATGATCCGGCAGGCAGCACTGCTTCATGATGTGGGCAAGATCGGTATTCCGGAATATGTGCTGAACAAACCGGGAAAACTGACAGACGAAGAGTACGAGATCATCAAAGGACATGTGGAGGCATCCATTGATATCATCAGGCATCTGCCTTCTCTGGATTATGTCATTCCAGCCGTTATCGGCCATCATGAACGGTACGATGGCAATGGATATCCCAGAAGGATCGCAGGAGAAGATATTCCGGTTACAGCAAGAATTTTATGCGTCGCAGATTCTTTTGACGCAATGACATCCAGACGGTGTTACAAAAAAGCATTTTCACTGGAAGTCGCAAGAGAAAAACTGCTTCAAGATGCCGGGAAACAGTTTGATCCGGAAATCGTGTATCGGTTTGTGGAATGTCTGGATAACGGCAGCATTACTTTAGTGGAAGCAGAAGAAAATCAGGAATAGGTTTCAGGTAAAATATTGTAATCATATGAGACAAGGTAAATGTGTTTCATATGATTACAATATTTTTTTTGATAATTTTTTCCAAAAAGGGGTTGACATTGACCGTTAGTGGTGGTAAACTGCGTATGCTGATGTTAGGGAAATCTAACAAATAGTAGATATATGTAGCAGATATTTTAATGTACTAATAATGTATAGTTGAATGTATCATAAATTATATTAACACAATAAAAAGTAGATGTGATTATAAAAATATGAAACAAACTAACATATTGTAGACATATATATTTGTTATTGTATATCACTAATATGCAAAAGAAAATGAAGAAATCTGCTGACTCGGGAGGGGATATTATGATGCCTTTAGCGATGGCAAAAAGTGGAGAAACAGTTGTAATCAAGAAAATCACAGGAAAAGATTCGGTACGTCAGCATCTGGCAGAGCTGGGACTGGTGGTAGATGAATCTGTAACAGTTGTCAGTGAGCTGGGAGGAAGTATCATCCTTCAGGTGAAAGAC
>CABRZK010000115.1 GCA_902475415.1 uncultured Eubacterium sp. | reverse complement strand
AAACATCATCAATCGGCTTGTATCCGGTTCAACATGGCTGAATCTGAAAGCAGGCGAAAATAAATTCTACGTCCGTGCATCAGATGGTCTGAATAACATCAAAGTTCGCCTGATACACCGCAATGCATACTTAGGAGTGTGAGAAATGCAGATTGAAATTTACAATATGATTCCTGTTGGAGAGAATATCTCCATATCTCTTGAGGCTGTCTGCGACAGCTTTTCTTCGCTTTTGTGGGACATCGAATATTACAAATGCGGTGCTTTTGAAGTATACATTGCAGCATCTCCTCGAAATATTGAGATTTTTCAGACAGGGAGAATTGTTGGTCGTGATGATGACAGGGAGCATTTCGGACTGATTGAATCTGTGGAACTTGAAACCGATGCCGAAGATGGCGACTATCTCATTATCAAGGGCAGATTTTTAATGTGTCTGCTTGAACGCAGGATTATCTATCCAACGCTGAATTTTACATCACAAACTTCCTACGGTGCAATCGTTCAGAAAGCTGTAGAAAACAACGCTTTAACAAGCGGAAACAGACTGATTCCGGGCTTGAAGCTGGGAGAAATTCAAGGCACTTGCTGGTCGCAGACCACAAAATTACAGGTCAGCTATGAAAATCTGATGGAATGGATATACACCATTTGCGAGAAAATCGGCGGAACAGCAAACATTCGTCTGAGTAAGATTGCAGAGGAACAGTATGAGATGATTTTTGAACTCTCACAAGGTGCTGACAGAAGCATTTTACAGGAAGTAAATCCGCACATTATTTTCTCTGACAGATATAACAATCTGCTGTCTTTCAACTATTTTACGGATACTTCTGTTAAAAAGAATTATGCCTATGTCTTAGGCATAGGCGAAGGTGAAAAACGTAAGAGAACCACACATTTTGAAGGAGCAGAACCTTCTTCTCTCGAACGCTATGAAGTGTATATTGATGCAAAAGACATCTCAGATGAAGAACAGGAAAATGGCGAAACAAAGCCATTATCTGAGAAAGAATACGCAGAACTTCTGAAAGAGAAAGGCAAGCAGAATCTTGTTCCTATAACAATGAAATCAGAATCACAAATCGCAGTGCAGTCCACGCAGTTTCAATACGGCGTGGACTATTTTGTTGGCGATTTTGTTACTGCAGAACATCACAGGTTTGGAATCAGACAGAATAAAATACAGCTTATTGGAATGATTGAGAGCTTTGACCGCAACGGCAGAAATCTCACACCGACATTTAAGGAGGCTTAACATGGCATTTTCATACGGATTTTTTAATGCAAAAAACCTTGACAGAGCATATACTGCTGAGAACTTCAACGACTATCTTGGCAGCATTATCTGTGACGGGATTCAGGATAATTTCGGGCAGTGTTTCAAGCTGTCAAGTTCTAAACTAAAGCTGACAATTGGCAGCGGTAAGGCATGGATTCAGGGGCATTATTTCATCTCAGATACGGCTTACACCTATGATTTATCACGCTATGTAGATGAATCTTTGCCGAGATATATGGCGATCGGCATTTGCTGTAACACTTCTGAAAACGTCCGCAATGTCAGCTTTAAAATTCTCGCAGGAACTCCTGCCACAAATCCCGCAATACCGAGATTTCAGAACACAGATTACAAAAAGTATCTCACCCTTTGCATTATCAGACTTGATGCAGGAATGTCAGAACTCAGCATTACAGATTACAGAGAAAACAATAATTTCTGTGGATATGTCCGCTGTATTCTCGGCAAATGCAAGGTCACAGATATGCTCTCACAGCTTTCTGAAATTCAGACGCAGATAAAAGATTACAACATCACAGTTAGTCAGCTGACAACAAAGATAAACGAGTTAACGCTGAAAATTGATGAGATGACAGGCGATGCCGGTTACACCTTCTGAAACAATAACCGACTTGATCTTTGCAACGTTTGACTATTCTACTGACAGCAATCCGTCACCATTGCAAAACAATGCAAAGATCAAGTCGGTTATTGTTTCAGAAGGTGTAACCGGCATTGGAGAACGACTTTTTCAGTATTGCGACAATCTGAAAACAGTATCACTTCCGACAACACTTACAGCAATCAAAAAGGCTGCATTTCTGCCGCATATTGACGGTTACATTTATCATCAGAGTCTTAATGGTTTAACAGAACTGAAGATTCCGGAACGTGTTACGGAACTTGGCGTGAATGCATTTGCAGGAACGGCAATCAAGTCTGTAACCGTTCCATTCTCTGTTACAACAGTTGGTGCAATGACATTCAGCGAGTGTCAGTATCTTGAAACGGTGCGATACGGCGGCAAAGTCATTAGTGACAGAATGTTTGTACGATGCACAAAATTGAAAAATCTTACTCTTACCAGAAATGTCAAGGAAATTGTGGGTGGCTGTTTCAATTACTGTGAATCCCTGAATCAAATTACCTATGAAGGTTCTCTTGCTGACTGGAACGCTGTGAAGAAAAATACAAACTGGGACAGTCATGCAGTTGATATCGAATCTCCGCTTAAAAAAATCCAGTGCCTTGATGGATATATGGAATATGTTGCAGGTACGAAAACCTGGAAAGAGGTGAAGTCATGATAAAATTTCTTGTAAAGGGGCAGAACATCGAAACGCTGGAACATGAGATCATTGCGGCGAATCAGATCGCATTTGTAAAGGTGCATTTTGCATTTGATAACAGCTGGAAACCGCTGCATAAGGTAGTGCAGTTCACACAGGATGAAAACACCTACAACCGAGTTCTTGGGACTGTGGAGACAAGCTGTTTTCTGCCGTTAGAACTGCTTGCAGGAACTGTGAAAATGTCACTTTTCGGCTATGATGCGGCATCTTCTGAAACCGTCAGGGCAACGACTGTGGTCAAAACACTGCACATCAGACCATCGGGATTTGAGGGCGAAAACAGTAATGTTCCGCCTACTCCTGATTTATATCAGCAGCTTTTGCAGAAGATTTCTGATAAAGGCAAAGATGGTAAATCAGCATTCGAAATTGCTATAGAACATGGATTTGTAGGCACAGAGGTTGAATGGCTTGAAAGCCTGAAAGGTGTTGACGGCAAGGACGGAGTAAACGGCAAAGATGGATGTGACGGTAGAAATGGTGCAGACGGACTTCCGGGGCGTGACGGAATTGACGGAAAATCCGCCTATATTATTGCCGTAGAACATGGATTTTCAGGAACAGAAACAGAATGGCTTCAAAGTCTCAAAGGTGCTGACGGCAAAGACGGAATCACTCCCGATATGTCAAATTATGCAACAAAAGCTGATATTGCAGAATTACAGGAGCAAATCAGGCAAATATCCGGTATCAGCTATATCTCTGTATTTGAAAGCAGTTCTGATGCCTTGCAGAAATATGGTGACAGCATCTACACTTATTACAATGATGGTTATCATTCTCTTGCAGGATTTGCAGAGAGCTATCCGCATTTCTGCTGTTCTGAAAATGAATATGCTCTGTATTTCAATCAGAACGATTTCAGTTGGGCAGGAAGTGTTTTTGTGATGTTTCTGACACCTGTCGCCATTACTTCAAAAATGAAGCTGCTTTTAAGCTATATGGTTGGTGCATCAGAAAATGCAATATTCTATCTCGTGAAAAAGACAGATAAAACAGGGGCGGAACTGGCTCAGTATATCTACGAGGAGATCAAGGCAGAAAATGCCTTGCAATTATCCTTTCAATGGCTTTATTCCGATGATTTTGTTTCTGTGATGCAGTCTCTGGAAAGTATTCCTAAGGGAGAATATTATCTTGCATTCAGCGGCACATCGGATAATTCACATCCGATGGTGAAGTCTATTAAATTTATGAAGGAGTGATCTTATGAAAGATACCATTTGCCTGATTGCAGGAATTGTCGGCGGATTTATTGCAACGCTGCTCGGTGGCTGGGATTCTGCTCTTGCAACACTTGTAGTATTCATGGGCATTGATTTTGTAACGGGAATCGTGACTGCGGCAATGGGCAAATCCAAACACAGCGAAAGCGGCACACTCAACAGCACAGCAGGCTGGGTTGGTCTTGCGAAAAAGTTTTGTATTCTGCTTATGGTAGTGGTCGGCGTGAGAATCGATATTCTCATTGGCACAAACTACATCAGAGATGCAGTCTGCATCAGCTTTTGCCTGAACGAACTGCTTTCCATTATCGAGAATACAACACTTATGGGAATCCCTTTCCCGCCTGCATTCAAAAAAGCAATTGATGTTCTGCAAACCAAGGTAGGCAGAACCGAAGATGAAAAGGAGGACGAATAAATGGCTATTTTAAAATCTGATACATCAACTACTCTGAACGGAGTGAAAATAAACGAGTATTTACTCACAAAACATAACCCCAACAGAATCGATATGCCCTCTGTTTCAATGGAGGGCAAAGTTATCGGTGTAACAGTCCACAATACCGACTGGATTTCTGTAGCAAGCGGAACGACATCTGCGGAGCAGTACACAAGAGCAACCGTCAATGGAAATATGAAAGATGTCAGAGTACATTATTACGTTGACAATACTTGTGCATGGCAGAATCTGCCTCTATCCTTAAGTGGCTGGCACGCTGCTGATGGCAGCGGAAACGGAAACCGCAGAACCATCGCCATTGAGTGTATTATGAGTTCTGCTTACAATTCTACAGATAAGAAGTCAGAGGATAACTGTGCAAGACTTGCCGCAGCACTTCTAAAGAAATACAATCTTGACATCAATCACCTTTATACCCACACGCATTGGTTAAATGTCCGTGACGGAAAGTCCGGCAGCGTAGACTACCTTAATACTGCAAGAAATCCCTACAAGATGTGTCCCGCATACATTCTGCCTCATTGGGCAGCTTTCAAAGCTAAGGTGCAGTCTTATCTCAATTCGGGTTCTACACCGACAACCCCTGCACCTGCAAAACAGCTTTATCGAGTAAGAAAGTCATGGACTGATGCTAAGTCGCAGATTGGTGCTTTCTCTTCTCTTGAAAACGCAAAGAAAGCCTGCAAGACGGGATATGCTGTTTTTGACAGTAATGGCAAGCAGGTGTATCCTGCAAAGAAGTCCGTTGATGAGGTTGCCCGTGAAGTCATTCAGGGTAAATGGGGTAATGGTGCGGAACGTAAGAAACGTCTTACCGAGGCAGGTTATGACTACAATGAAGTGCAGAAAAAAGTGAATCAGCTGATCTTCCCCACGAAGTATGATTTTTTTCATATTTCGTGGGGATTTTTTTCGTCAAAACAGATTTTCATTTCCATAGACACTGTAGGAGGTGTTTTGATGGAACAACAGAAACTATTGGATGAGCTGAATTATCATCGGGCAGACAAAACAGCAAAAATGCTCTTAAATCTTGGTTTGATCACAACTGTCGAGTATGACAAATTACAGGAATTAAACAGGCAAAAATTCTCCCCGATACTTGCAGACTTATTTCCAAAATCGCTTGATATATCATCGAAAAAGAGCTAACATACTACACGGAAAGGAGGAAGCTTATGATTGTAAGAAAAATCGAAGCGAAAAAGCAAAAGCAAACATTATGTCGTGTAGCTGCTTACTGTCGTGTTTCAACAGATAATCATGATCAGCTTGAAAGCCTTGAAACACAAAAGGAACACTATGAATCCTGCATCAGGGCTCATGCCGATTGGGAATGTGCCGGAATATACTATGATTCAGGCATTTCAGGTACAAGTTCTGACACACGTGATGGCTTACAGGCTCTGCTTCAGGATTGCAGAAATGGTAAAGTCAACTATATTCTTACCAAATCAATCAGCAGATTTTCCAGAAACACAGCAGATTGTCTGTCAATTGTCAGAGAACTGATCCGGCTACAAATACCGATATACTTTGAAAAGGAAAATCTCAATACCGGTACAATGGACAGTGAATTGATTCTTTCTACCTTAAGCAGCATGGCTGAAGAGGAATCAATGTCGATTTCAAAGAACCTGAAATGGTCGATCCAGAGAAAATTCAGAAACGGCACATTCAAGTTCAGCTGTGTACCATATGGTTACACACGCAATGCAGATGGAGAAATGATCATTGAACCACAAGAAGCAAAAATTGTAAAACGCATTTTCAAAATGGTTGTTTCCGGACTCGGTTCACACAGAATCGCCAAAAAGCTGAACGCTGATGGTATTATTCCAAGAAAAGGAGCAAACTGGACAAGCACAAGCATACTGAATATTATTGGTAATGAAAAGTATATGGGCGATGCTCTGTTCCAAAAAACATTTACAACAGACAGTTTCAAACGAAAGAAGAATCACGGCGAAATGGAGTCATTTCTGATTCACGATCATCACGAACCCATTATCAGCAGAGAATTGTTCGACCAGGCACAGGAAACGATCCGGTGGAGAGCAAGAAACCACCAGAAAGGCAGTGGCATATACGAAAACAGATATTGCTTTTCCGGTAAAATATTCTGTAACTGCGGCAGTGTCATGAAAAGGCAGTCAAATAATCGGATTTCCTGGTGTTGTATCACACATATCAACGATATTTCACGTTGCGATATGAAAAGCATCCGTGACGACAGTTTAAAGACAGCTTTTGTTACAATGATCAATAAACTCATATACGCAAAAGGAATTCTGCTGAAACCCTATTATGATTCTGTTGCAGCATCCGCAGGTGATGAAAATGTCATCCATATCAGAGAATTGCAGGAAAAAATCAAATTACTGTCAGTCAGAACGGATAATCTCCGTAAGCTGAGGGCTCAGAATATGATAGACAATGTGGTTTTCAATCGTGAACTGAATGATATGAAAAAGCAGGAAGATCTGTATCGTATGGAAATGATGCAATGTTCAAATGCAGAATCTCAGGGTGCAATTCTATTGCGTGAAACAGAAAAGCTGATGAAATTGATTGATCACAGTGAAATGCTCACTGCCTTTGACGAGGAACAGTTTACAGAGTATGTTGATAAAATCGTCATTACCGACAGAAAAACAGCTGTTTTTTATTTGAAATGCGGATTAAAACTAAAGGAGGAACTGCAATGTATGGCTACAGAATAGAATCCGGAAAAGCGGTCATTGATGAAAATGAAGCCTGCATTCTGAATACCATGTTTCACAACTATCTTAATGGCATGAGTCTGACAGAAGCGGCAGAAACAGCAGGCTTGCATAATTGTCACAGCCAGATCAAGAAAATGCTGCAAAGAGAAATTTATCTGGGCGATCAATATTATCCACCAATTATCGATAAAGCGTTATTTGCGTTGGTGCAGACAGAGATCGAAAAACGCTCTGCTGCACATTGTCAGCGAGGCAAAAAAAGATGTATCGAACCGAGTATCCTTCATGATTTCTGCATGGATATTCCTTCAAAACAATTTGAAAATCCAGCAGAACAGGCAGAATACCTATACAGTTTGATTGGAGTGAAAGAAAATGCGTGAGGTAACCGTAATACATTTTCTTTCACTCCAAT
>CABRZK010000114.1 GCA_902475415.1 uncultured Eubacterium sp. | reverse complement strand
GTCACCGGTGTACCAGGTCAGCATTTTCTGAATCAGAGTTTCGTTCATCTGAGTGGAATTACACATGTTTGTTCTCCTTTTTTACTTAAATGCTAGATCGTGTTTGGAAAATCATTCCGGCAATCTGCATCCCACACTTTGTAGAAAGCTTTTTCAAACAGATTCTAGGGGGCCTCAGTAAATGAGTTATCCTTCCAGTAATTCATAATATTCATTCTGTGTCATCAGATCGGAAGCATCCTGAATCAATCCCAGATCAATCATGGCCTGAATCGTGTTTGTACAGGATTTAGACAGGGAGAAGGATACTTCGACAGAAGAATAATAATTAGCTGGTTTTGCATTTTTTGCCGCTTCTTCTACCATCATATCGTGTGATTTCTGCGTGTTCTTTTTGGTAGGCAGAAGATTATATAAATATATTGGTGTCTCTGTCATTTGTCCATAGAAGTAAAAACTATCATAATAAATCGGATTGTCTTCCGTATCATAAAGACCAAGTCCAGCTGGATAATTGCCGGCCAGAATATCTGCGACAATTGCCTGATACAGTGTATTTGTCTGATGCTGATCCAGTGTGATACTCTGGTCATGATCATTTTCATTCACATGATTTAACGTTCCGTTTACGAAGGAAACAGCCTGATAATTATAACAGATCAGGTAGCGGAGCAGATCATCGTTTTTGTGTTCCAGCCTGGAAATCTGGCAGGCAGGTGCAGATTCATCCTTCAGAGTAGCTTCTGTGACCGGGATTTTATAGCTTCGGTCAACTTTTCTTCCATTTTTCAGATAATAGGTAATACGAATGGAAGTTACATAATCATTATCACTGTAAGTTACAGAAGATGAAGTGCTGGTTTCTGTCGTTGTTGCTGCGGCTAATTCTACCGTGGATGCGTTTGTCTGAGTATTGTATGTATCATACAGATGCTGATGCGGATCCTGATAGGAAAATGGCAGGTATTCCTGCTTGTGATCCAGAATATTCTGGTGAATTTTCCTTACCGTGATAAAATCTGTCTCACTGGTAAAAATATGTTCATAATTACCATACAGATAAACTGCTGCAATCTGATCCGTTTCCGGAATATTGCGCTCGATATGGAACACATCTCCTTTGATGAGTCCGGTTCCGGTCAGACAGATGGCAATGCAGACAGCCCATTCCATCCAGCGTTTTCTGGAAAAAACACGAAACCGTTTGTGCAGGAGCATTTCCGATACGAAAAAGCTGACAAAGGAGCACGGAATCAGGAAGATAAACAATGCAATGGCGGTATATTTTGTCTGATTGAATAACAGACTGGTCAGTAAGAATGCAAGACTGAATCCGCCAACCAGTGCCAGCATCCAGCGAAAACATGGATGAAGCCAGCCAAAAGCTACCACATCACCGGTGCATTCCAGCTGTCGTTTTTTATAAAAGATCAAGGCTAGAATCACAAATACAACCGCTATGATACAGTACAGACCGATCAGGAGACCGCCACGTATGCTGATGCTTTCCAGTTCGGTAAAATCCGTATTCATCTGCCAGGTCAACGAGACATGATTCAGCAGATACAGAAAGGGTGAAAGAACCGTATCTCTTGTTTCGGTCAGATTGGATTCCACCAGATCACTGAAAATTCCAAGACCATAGCACAGAGAAGATACTACCAATGTCGCAACGGACTTGATGCCGATATACAGAAAATTACCGACAAAGTAATAGACAGCCGCTGCGACTGCATGTCCGGTCAGCATACAGCAAAATACTGCAAGAGTGTAAAATAAGAAACTCATGCCCACCGTGAACAGCAGCCAGTATAACATGTATTCCACGGATGTAATATTATTCAAAATGCAGACCAGCAGATTCAGCAAAAAGGTGATCATCTGCGGAATCAGCAGAAATAAAAATCCGCTGATATAGTTTGTTACAAACAGTTCACTCCGTTTTACAGGCAGCGCATGGATCATGTTGCAGCTGCGCGTGGAAAATAAATAGGAAAATACGGTAATCGCTGCAACCAGTGCGGCAAAAAACAGCACATAGGGCTGCAGACTGCTACTGATGCATTCCAGCATGGTCATGAGACGGTTGACAGCAGGGGAAGCAGTGCTTGCTTCTGCTGACTGAGCAGCATAACTGTGGGTATTCAGAAACAACCGGATGGTCATACTGAAAAACAGATATGCCAGATAAACCGCCCATACCGGCCAGAATCGTGTCATATTTTTACGGAATATCGTCTTGTTAAAACAGGATGTCTTTGATTTCATAATTCTTTCCTCCCATTTCATAAATAAAGATTTCTTCCAATGTAAGAGGAAGGATGTCGATCAGCATCGGGTGTGTGGATTCCAGAATGGCTTTGGCGCGTTCCGGATCTCCTTTTACGATCAGCGTGTATACACGACCGGTGTTGGACATATGTAAAATCTCAAAATCTTTTGGCAGAGTCGGCATGCCTTCCTGAAAGGCCACCTGAATCTTAGATACATTTCCCTGCAGGTCGGTGAGGGAACGTTCCACGATCAGTTTTCCCTGATGCATGATTCCGACATGATCGCAGACGTCTTCCAGTTCACGCAGATTGTGGGAAGAAATCAGGATCGTTGTCTTGCTGTCACTTGCTTTGGACAGAATGATACTCCAGATCTGACGGCGCATGACGGGATCAAGTCCGTCCATCGGTTCATCCAGAATCATCAGTTCCGGCATGGCGCAGATAGAGAGCCAGAAAGCCACCTGTTTCTGCATTCCTTTGGAAAGCCTGCGGATGCTGCGTTTTGTATCAATGTTTGGAAAAAATTCCCGGAGTTTGTCAAAGAGCGTGGTATCAAAATTCGGATACATGCCCTGATAAAAACGCTTCATTTCCATGGTGTCTGCCTGCAGGAAATAAAACAAATCATCCGGAATGTAAGTAAATTTGGTTTTTGCCTGTGGATTGTCATAAACCGGAAGACCGTCAATGAGGACAGAACCGCTGTCCGGGCGGTAAATGCCCGTCAGATGACGGATCAAAGTCGATTTTCCGGCTCCGTTTGGACCAACGAGACCATAGATGGTTCCCTTCGGCACATGAAGGTTCATATCGTCCAGTGCTTTGAATCCATGAAAGATTTTGGTAATATGTTCTGCCTGGATCATGCTTGAATCCTCCTTCCTGATAAAGAAAGAATGCGGTTCGTGAGCTCGTTTACCGGTCTGGACAGATAGAGAAGCTCAGACACGATCTTATCAAATTGTGGCAGCAGTTCCTGCTGACGAAGCTGGTTGGTCTGGTCCACTTCTGCAACAAAGGTGCCTTTTCCGGACAACGTATAGATGTAACCTTCGCTTTCAAGTTCCCGGTAGGCACGCTGGATCGTATTTGGATTGATCGCCAGCGAAGCTGCCAGTTCCCGGACGGAAGGCAGTTTTTCATCTTTTTTCAAAGCACCGCTGACTACAAGCTGCCGTACATTATCTTTGATCTGTTGATAAAATGGGCGCGTATCGCGATAGTTAAGTTGTATCATAGAAATCTCCCTTTATCCGGACGACTGAACTGGTTATCAGGTGCCCGGAATTTGCGTACTAATTGTGTTAATACAGTTGATATAGTCACTATAGCATGCAGAAAGATGTGATACAAGGAAGAAACACAGTAGAAAATCTTAATTCTTTCGAAAGATAGCTGTATGAAGTTTTTGTGTGCTTATTTTAAAGCTCCGTTCATTCCTTCTACAAAGAATTTCTGAAAAATAAAAAATACAACAAGAGAAGGAACCATGCTGAGCAGTACAAGTGTCATGTTATTTCCTTTTAATCCCAGCGTCAGAAATACCGTCATAGGTATTTTCTGATCATCATACATAATCAGATGAGCCCACTGATAAGAGTTCCAGGCGTTTAAAAATGCGATGATCGTACCGCAGGAGAAGGTGCTTTTCATACATGGAAGGTAGATGCGAAAAAAGATACCAAGTTCCGATACTCCATCCAGTCTTGCAGCTTCCACAAGTTCATAAGGAAAACCACGGGAATTTTGTCGAAAAATCATAATGATCAGAGGAGAGTCGGACTGAGCAAGGAATATATGTGCTCCTATTTTAAAAAGAAAATGAATAAAACGATTATGCAGGTATTATGTGATATCCGAATTATGAATGCCTGTGTGATGCTAAACCGTTTCCCAGATAAAAAAATAGCTGAGATTTCGAAAAAATGTGGTTTCGAAAGTCCCAGCTATTTCGGAGCTGTATTTCGTAAACATCAGGGAATGACACCTGATACCTATCGAAAATGGATCCCAATAGAACATGAATAAAATAAATTAATTCTCTTTTTCCAGTTCGGCCACGATGTCATTCAACATCTGAAGTACATTCTCCTCGCCTACATTGTCAAAATGTTCGGAAATAGATTCCAGTTTATCGAAAAAGCTTGGTTTTCTTTCTCCTGTCTGTGTGTCACAGGAAGAACCACAGCTGTGGCAACTGCCTGTACATCCGCTCATAGTATTTTCTGCCATATTGAATAACCTCCTTCATAAAAATCTACCTTCAAAATTTTTTGTAAAAAGAGTTATTTTGAAAGTATCTGAAACCAGATGGTTTTTAAGTAACTTTAGTATACTATAATATTCTCCACGTTTCCACAGAAAAAATGCAATTTCATAGAAATTTAATATGAATAGGTTACAGTTCATTCGTACAGTTTCTTGTTGGCACAGACATGCTTGCATGTATGGGACAGCAAGAGGCTGTACGAAAGGAGCGCAATGTTATGAGCAAAAATAGTAGCGAAGCTATGGAGAAGCCCGGCAGGGCGTATTGCGAATGGCGCGGATGAACGTTTATGGTTCATTCCTACAGATCACTTAGTTTCCTGTTGTGAAAATCTCCCAAAAAAGGTATAATAATACACATGATTTGGCGAAAAGCCATAAGAAAAAACAGTGATGTTTTTCAGATTTGAGGAGGAGTTTTTAGCAGTATGAGAGCAAGTGGTATTTTACTTCCGGTAAGCAGTTTACCGTCAAAATATGGAATTGGATGTTTTTCAAAAAGTGCCTTTGAGTGGATTGATTTTTTACAGGAAAGCGGTCAGACATTCTGGCAGATTCTTCCGCTGGGACCGACCAGTTATGGTGATTCCCCGTATCAGTCATTTTCTACATTTGCGGGTAATCCGTATTTTATTTCCCTGGAAGAACTGATCGAGGAAGGACTTCTGACAAAAGAAGAATGCGATGCGGCAGAACTTGGCACCAATCCATCTTATGTGGATTATGAAAAACAATATGAGAACCGCAATCCGTTATTACATAAAGCTTATGAAAACAGCAAAAAGCGGTTAGATGAAGACTTCCTGAAATTTGAGGAAGAACAGAAAGAATGGCTGCCGGATTATGCGTTATTCATGGCATTAAAGGATGTACATGATAAACAGGCATGGAATACCTGGGAAGAAGAACTGCTCCAGAAAGATCCGAAGGTGCTGGCAAAATACCGGGAAGAACTGGCAGATGAGATCTGTTATTATGAATATCTGCAGTACTGGTTTTTGAAACAGTGGCTGAAAGTAAAGACATATGCAAATGAGCGCGGAATCAAAATTATCGGAGATATTCCGATTTATGTCGCTTTTGACAGTGCGGATGCATGGATGAATCCGGAATTATTTGAATTCGATGAGGATATGAATCCAATTGAAGTGGCAGGATGCCCGCCGGATGGATTTACAGCAGACGGACAGCTCTGGGGAAATCCAATCTATGACTGGGAATATCACAAAAAACAGAACTTTGCGTGGTGGATTCGCCGGATTAAACACTGTGAGGTATTGTATGATGTGGTCCGCATTGATCACTTCCGTGGTTTTGATGAATATTATACCATCCCATATGGCATGACAAATGCCCGTATCGGTGAGTGGAAAAAAGGACCGGGAATTGCATTATTTAAAGAAGTAAAAAAACATGTCAAAAATATAGAAATCATTGCAGAAGATCTGGGGTATATGACACAGTCCGTCCGTGATCTGGTGGCAGAAACCGGATACCCGGGCATGAAAGTACTGCAGTTTGCTTTTGGCGGTGGCAGTGACAATGAATATCTGCCACACAACTATCCGCAGAATACAGTTGTGTATACAGGAACGCACGATAATGAAACGCTGATGCAATACCTGGAATGCACCCAGGATCATGTGCGGAACCACATTCGTGAATATATGAACCGCCCACATGCATCCAATGGAGAATTATGCGAAAATCTGATCTGGATGGCAATGTCCAGTGTTGGCAAATACTGTATCATCCCGATTCAGGATTATCTGGGACTTGGCAGAGAAGCCCGTATGAACTTCCCGTCCACCCTTGGACACAACTGGGAGTGGCGTGTGCGTGAAGATCAGCTGACACATGATCTGGCAGGCTATATCGCTCATATGACTGGCTTATCCTACCGCTGGCGAATCGATCCGCCGAAAAAAGAAGAGGCAGATGTTGTAAAAGAAGACGCAGAATAGAGAAGCCTTTTTTCATAAGCGTGTGATTTCAAAAAAACTGCGTTCTATATGGTACTTATTTAAGAAACGTTGTACTGGAAGGAGTTCTATGGAATTAAAAAGACAGAATCATGAATTTCCACCGGTTTACGATGGCAATTCCGAAATCTTAATACTTGGAAGCTTTCCATCAGTAAAATCACGGGAAATGCAGTTCTTTTACGGTCATCCGCAGAACCGGTTCTGGAAAGTAGTGGCGCAGGTATTGGAAGAATCTGTTCCACAGACAATTCCGGAGAAAAAAGAAATGCTGTTAAAACATCACATCGCTTTGTGGGACGTAATTGCAAGCTGCGATATTGCAGGTTCCAGTGACAGCAGCATCCGCAATGTGGTGCCAAACGATCTTGCATATATAATAGGAAGAAGTCGTATCAAAAAGATTTATGCGAACGGTGCAAAATCCAAGCAGCTGTATGACCGGTATCTGGCTGCACAACTTGGAATCGAAGCAGTACAGCTTCCATCCACCAGTCCGGCTAATGCGGCGTATAGTGTAGAACGCCTGTTGGAATACTGGAAATGTATTGTGGATGAATGATGAAAAACAGAAGACTTATATAAAATTGGATGGTGCTCTATGACAGTAGAAGAAATTATAAAAAAGGTTTCTGAATTATGCAGGAATTTTAAAGCAAAAGAAGTACTTCTGTATGGAACCAGTGCAAAATTCAGTATTACATTTGATCTGGCATGGAAAGTTATGAAAGATATACTGATACAATATTATGCAATTACCGGATTTGTAGCCGGATCTCCGCGAGAAGTGCTTCGCGAATCATTTAAAGCAAATATCATGAGGAAGTGAGGCTCCTCCAGTCGGACGAGTCATCTTTTTTTGTTATGTATATTTTGCGCGTGCAGCACAGTGTTCGTAAACGTTCAGGCACGCGTAGTCTAACGGTGCCACGGTGTAAATGCGAAAAAGCTGGAACC
>CABRZK010000113.1 GCA_902475415.1 uncultured Eubacterium sp. | reverse complement strand
GATACGGCTTGCCATGTACATACAGATCGGGAATGTAGCGAAGATAGCTACGAAACCGTCTACACCACCGTATGTAAGGATACACTCGATAAGTAACATGATTAAAACAGCACGTTTTGCCTGTTTCTCTTTGTTGTCAACCGGCATAACGAATTTGTTTACTAATGTGGAAGCGATAGACTGAGCAGCACCACTGTCAGCTAATACTTTACCAAATAAACCGCCTAAGAATACGGTTGGGAAAATTGCTGTGATCATTCCGCAGACACCACCGATTTCCCATACACCGGTAGCTGCGTTTTCCTCAACTGCACCTACATACAGAGAAGTAAATGCGTTGGTAGGATTCAGTCCGTTTGTTACTGCTACGATAACGCCGCAAAGCGGAGCCAGGTACAGTACGGATACGTTCTTGTAGGCGCCGTAAAGGAAAATGGCAAGCGCAACTACAATACCAATAATACCTAAAGCCATAAATCAAACCCTCCTAAATTAAAAAAGTTAAGCAAGTGTGAAATTTATAAAGAAAATATAAACTTCATAAGGGTATTATAACGGTCTGGTAAGACCATGTCAACAAAAACATGCAAAATACACAATAAAAAATTAAAAAATCATATTGGTTTAGACAAAATGCTCTCGGGTTTTACGAAAAGGATACAAAAATATGGGTAAAATTGAACTTGGACAGGGGAGAAATGCAACAAAATATGAAAAAGTGTTGCATTTTAACCAGAACCGTATGAAAGCAAAAAGTCGACCTATATGGTACTTATTTAAGAAACTTTGTACTAGGAAGAATATATAAAAATAAAAACAGATCTCAGAACGGTCGTAGACAACAGTTCTGAGATCTGCTTTTTTTGTTTCTGATTCGCTTACTGATTCAGGAAAAATACGGATGAGTCGCGATTTTTCCGGTCAATCAGTGAATTGTATACCAGACAGTGATACTGATAAAGGAGATTATCGTAATCGCTGCTGTCGGAATGCATGTAATAATTATTGTCAGAGTCTACATAACCAACTGTGTTGATGATTGGAAGCTTCTGATACAGGGCAGCCAGATATTTGTTGTACTGGGTCTGTGGCAGACCGGCGGTCTGGAGAACCAGAGTGGACAGATAATTGGCACTGATCTGATTTAAAGTTGCTTCCGGAATATCATAGTTGGCCCAGATGACAAACGGTGTGGTGTAACGGGCCTGTTGCTGCTGAATGGAAAGCTGATCCAGGCTGCATCCGAACAGTTCCTCATAGAATTCATCTTCAATGGATGGAAGATGATCTCCAAACATGCAGATGACAGTCGGTTCGGATACATTGCTGAAATAATCTACCAGTTCCTGGAATGCTGCATCCGAGCGTTTCACCAGAGACAGATAACGGTTTGCCTTTGGATAGACACCGTTCATATTTGTGACGTATATATCCTGAGCAAAGTTTGTATAGGACATGGCATATCCGCCATGATTCTGCATGGTGACGTTAAAGAGGAAAAACGGTTTGGAAGTATCACGGTTTTCAAACATGTTTTCCACCATGGAGAAATCGTAGCTGTCGCTGACAAATCGACGAAGCAGCATATTGCGGTCCGGATAACGCTGTTTCAGCAGTGATTCATATTCCGTTACATCGTTATTCTGCTTGTAGGTATCAAGAATATCCTGATCAACAAAATCTTCGATACTGATGTATTTTTTAAATCCGAGCAGCGGATATACATTTCTGCGGTTCCAGCCGTCGCCGTAATAAGGATGAAAGGCGGTCTCGGAATATCCAAGGGAACCTAGTGTGGATACCAGAGAAGGAACCGTGTCCTTAATGTAGGACTGATATACGTTACATCCGGTTGGCAGGAAAGAGATGGAATCTCCTGATAAAAATTCGAATTCACTGTTGCTGGTTCCTGCACCGAATACCGGCATGGACAGGTAACCTTTGATGGTATTCTCGGTCAGACTGTGGATAAACGGCATATAATCTTCGTTTGTTTCCAGATTGCCAAGTGCTCCCAGATCTGCCAGAGATTCATTCATGATACAGATAATGTTCGGCATTGTGCCGTCGGTATTGGCCGTATAGTCGTTCTGACCGGTCAGCAGATTGGTGCTTGTATCGCTGTCTGGGTCAACACCCGCATCTTTCAGTGTCTGTGCCACATACTTACTGACATCATCCGGAGTATAATCAGAAGGTTTCCGGATAATCAGGTACTTGGTATTCAGACAGAAATTGAAAAAGGAACCGGTGCGATGGTAGCCTCTGGTCTGATCCCAGAAATCCGGCTTGTATCCCAGATTTGCTGCGTGATCTGTGAAAAACAGAGAGATGACTACCACAGCGATATAGGCAGCCGGTGCGAGTTTTGCAAACAATTTGAATTTCAGCTTTTTCGGCTTGATGTTGACACTTTTCTTATTTATCAGATAAATCAGGAAAAACATGATAGAACCAAGAATCAGCTGCCAGCTGAGTTCATAGGTATATCCGTCGGAAACACTCAGACCTGTTCCGAAACTGAGCACATCCAGCGGGACAAAGGGTGATCCACGGAAAAGCTCAATGAAATAATTCAGCAATGACCATACATATAAGGAAATGTTTACAATCAGTCCTACCATATGATAACGTCCGGTGATCAGGTAGAAAACAAGATAAAACACCAGATAGACCATATAGTTGGCCAGAAAAGTCGGTACAGAAAACCACCATACGAAGTTCTCATTAAATACTTCTACCATCTGAATGGTAAGAATTGGCATAATAAAAAACAGTGCTGTGTTGGAAAAGGCTTTGTATTTTTCATTTACTGAAGGTTTCAATACGATGAGAAATCCTGCGACAGGTCCTGCCAGCAGAGACAGCACAAAAAGAATTGTGCCATGAGTAAGATCCAGAGCCGGATCCAGATAGAGCCGCCAGTTGGCGGATACAAAAATGATCATAAAAATACAGACCGCCAGTCCAAGGAGGCGGACTTTTTTTCCTGCGAATGAAATATGCATGTTGTTATCTTCCGTTTCTATATATTAGTATATGTTGAGCGGGCAAAACTTATAAAATTGATTTCACCAGAAGCTGGATGGAACAATGATATAAAGTATGTTAATTGCCACTAAACTATATTAAATATCACGAAAGAAAATCTGTCAACCATTAAAAGTGTGAAGAAAAAGTGAAAAAATTCTTATGATATATGGGGGAATGTGAAAGAGTCCCCGAAAAAGTTCCGGGGACTCCTGTATGTGTCTGCGTGATAAATAACGCTGCATAAATATCATTTTTACGCTGGCAATTCGATTTCCAGTTCGTCGATAGCTACACGAATTTCGTCATCATTTAATTCCTGCATATCCGGGATATGGATCGTGCCACCTGCGTTGGCGGTCTCAAGAATTTTGTCATATAATTTTAAGGACAGTTCGTGAGGCAGCTGAACGCCGACACTTACATGTTCACCGTTTGCGGTAACGATTACAACCTGATCCATTTTCTTAGGAAGCAGGATGCATCCGGTGCAGTTTGTATAGAACTGAATTGGTTTGTTACAGTCTCTGACTGAAAAAGTTTTCATGAAATCAATACCTCCCTGTGGTGTAAAATAGAGTTGCTATTTTCTGTCTATCAGTATAGTATAAAAACAGGAATTTGCATAGTGTTTCATCAGAAAAAAGGAGCGAAACAGATGGAAAAAACAGAAATTTTAAAAGAATGGATCAAGGGATCCGATAACATTGTGTTTTTTGGAGGAGCCGGTGTCTCTACAGAAAGCGGGATTCCGGATTTCCGAAGTGTGGACGGACTGTATCATCAGAAATATGACTATCCGCCGGAGACGATTTTGAGCCATACTTTTTATATGGAAAAGACAGAAGAATTTTACCGGTTTTACAGAGATAAGATGCTGGCGCTGGATGCAAAACCAAATGCGGCACATCTGAAACTGGCCCAGCTGGAGGCACAGGGCAAACTGAAAGCCGTTGTAACGCAGAATATTGACGGCCTGCATCAGGCAGCGGGAAGTAAAAATGTGCTGGAACTGCATGGAAGTGTACATCGCAATTACTGCAGAAAATGCGGAAAACTGTATGATGCACAATATATTAAGGAATCTACAGGTGTTCCGATGTGCAGCTGTGGTGGACAGATCAAGCCGGATGTCGTGTTATATGAGGAAGGGCTGGATTCCGCAACGATGCAGTCGGCAATCCGGTATATCCGTGAAGCAGATATTCTGATCATCGGTGGAACAAGTCTTGCAGTATACCCGGCTGCCGGACTGATTGATTATTACAGAGGTAATAAGCTGGTGCTGATCAATAAATCAGCGACACCACTGGACAATCGGGCAGATCTTGTGATCCAGGCACCGATTGGAGAAGTATTCTCACAGATATAAGCAGGGGAGTGCCGGGATTTAAAATTATGCAGATTTACTGGTACAGTGATTTTTTTAATAAATAGTGGTTGAAATAAAACAGACAGAGGTGAATGCATGGCATATCAATATGAAGTGGGAGATATCGTTAAATTAAAAAAGAAACATCCCTGCGGCAGTTTTGAATGGGAAATCCTGCGGATAGGTGCAGATTTCCGCCTGAAATGTCAGGGCTGCGGACATCAGATCATGGTGGCAAGAAAGATCGTGGAAAAAAACACAAAAGATTTAAAAAAACACTTGCCTGATGCTTAAAAATATGGTAACATAGCAAATCGTGATATACAATATCCTTGCTCTCTACGGATGAGCAGAGGGCCAAAAGACCACAAGGAGGTAAGAATAGCATGAACAAGTATGAATTAGCATTAATTGTTAGTGCCAAGATCGAAGATGACGCCAGAGCAGCAGTTGTTGAGAAAGCAAAAGAGTATATTACTCGTTTTGGCGGTACAGTAACAGAAGTTGAGGATTGGGGTAAGAAAAAATTAGCTTACGATATCCAGAAAATGAGCGAAGGCTTCTATTACTTCATTCAGTTCGATGCTGCAGCAGAAGTACCTGCTGAGTTAGAGCAGAGTGTTCGTATCATGGACAATGTGCTGAGATTTTTATGCGTTAGAAAAGACGAGGCATAATTTCACAGTAGAAAAGGAGTTATCCTTATGAATAAAGTAATTTTGATGGGACGTTTAACCCGTGATCCTGAGGTTCGTTATTCTCAGGGTGAACAGGCAACTGCCATCGCAAGATATACAGTTGCAGTAGATCGTAGATTTCGTCGTGACGGCGACAGCCAGACAGCTGATTTTATCGGTTGTGTAGCATTCGGACGTCAGGCAGAGTTCGCAGAGAAATATCTGCGTAAAGGAATGAAAATTGCCCTCACAGGCCGTATCCAGACCGGTAGTTATACAAACCGTGACGGACAGAAGGTTTACACAACAGATGTAATCGTTGAGGAGCAGGAGTTTGCAGAGAGCAAAGCAGCAAGCGCTGAGCATGCAGGAAGTTTTGCACCGGCAGACAGACCGTCACCCAGCAATGCAGTGAGCGATGGTTTTATGAATATTCCGGACGGAATCGATGAAGAATTACCATTTAACTAAACAGGAGGTAAACTATCATGGCTTATAATAAAGATGGAAAAAGCGATTCTCCGATGAAGAGAAGAGGCGGCCGCAGAAGAAAAAAAGTTTGTGTATTCTGTGGAAAAGACAATGTAATTGATTACAAGGATACAAATAAATTAAAAAGATACATCTCTGAGAGAGGAAAAATCCTTCCGAGAAGAATCACAGGAAACTGTGCAAAACATCAGAGAGCTATCACTGTAGCAATCAAGAGAGCACGTCACGTTGCTTTAATGCCATACGTACAGGATTAATTTTGACAACAGACTCCCCGGAAACATTTCCGGGGAGTTTTTGACATTCTCAGTAAATGGGAAAATTCGGGCCGTGGTCGAATAATATAGAAAGAATGATATGAAAAAAATCATACGATATTTACGTTATACCTTTGGATTATTGAAATTGAATATTGGCACCCTTCTGGTGTTTGAACTTTTATATAAATTTGCGTCTATGGCAGTGTTTAAACCACTGATCAGCGGAGTGATGAAACTGGCGCTGAAAGCACAGGGACTGAGCTTCCTGTCAGATGAAACGATGGGAACATTTCTGAAATCCCCGCTCACCTGGGTGTTTCTGATACTGATTGTTCTTGGAATGGCATTTTTTACGCTGTTTGATATCTGCTGTATCATCTGCTGTATCCATGCGTCTTTTAGAAAACAGGAAATGCCGTTGCTGGCACTGATCCGTCAGGGATTCAGGACATCTCTGCGGGTTATTTATCAGAGAAATATAGTAATGATGCTTTATCTGCTGATTATTATACCAATGACCCACGCACTGGTGATTTCCGGATATATTACCAAATTTACGGTTCCGCAGTTTATTGTCGATTACATATTATCGCATACATGGCTGGCAATCCTGTACATCGGATTCTGGATCTACATCGGTCTGCGTTCTTTTCACTGGATTTACAGTCTGCATTATTTCTGTCTGGAAAAGTGTAATTTTAAGCAGGCAAGAAAACGAAGCTGGCGGCTTCAGGGAAAACATTACTGGCTGGATCTGGCAATCGTTGTAGGCTGGAGTCTGGCCTGCATTGGCATTTATTACGGAATCATTCTTGGAGGCTCCTGGCTGGTGTCCATGGTGAATCAGGCGCTGCCGACACAGGATCTGTTCAGCAGCCTGACACTTTCGGGAATTTCTCTGCTGATGGATGTGTGTGGAGCATTGTTTTTCTGTTTTGATCTGCCATTGTTTTTTATCTGCATCAGCCTGATGTACTATTATTATAAAGCTGCATCCGGGGAAAAAATACCGGGAGCTTTCCGCAATCTGGATAATGCTTACCGGATTACGAATACCCGCTGGGCGCAGAAGCTGTATCAGTATCGCAAACGGATCATAGCCATGAGTATTGTTGTGGTAGTTGGTATTAACTTTGCATATACCTTCGCGGATAAGCGTGGTGTGCTGCATATGGGACTGGACAATCCGGTGGAAGTGACGGCGCACAGAGGATATTCTGCAGTGTATCCGGAAAATACGATTCCGGCCTTCAAAGGTGCAATTCAGGTCGGAGCGGACTGGGCAGAACTGGACGTCCAGCAGACGGCGGACGGCGAAGTGATCGTGATGCATGATCCCAGTCTGAAGCGAACGACAGGGCTGGATCAGGAAGTGTGGCAGACAACCTGGGATGAAATCAAAGATTTGGACAACGGCAGCTGGTTTGATAAAAAATTTCAGACAGTACGGATACCGACGCTGGAAGAAGTACTGAAAGTATGCAGAGGAAAAATACGTCTGAATATAGAGATCAAACCAAGCGGACACGATAAAGACCTTGAGGAACGTGTGGCAAAACTTCTGAAAGAATATCACATGCGTGATACCTGCGTAGTATCGTCGCTGAAATACAGCTCCCTGGAAAAAGTGAAGCAGGCAGACCCGTCCATAGAA
>CABRZK010000112.1 GCA_902475415.1 uncultured Eubacterium sp. | reverse complement strand
CCCCGATTGGCGTGGGTGGCAACGATCTGTGGCACATGGAGTACTGGGTGAATCATTTCTTTCGTACGGATGTGTTAGATCAGAACCCAGGCTGGCTGGAGGAATGTTCCGCCGGAACAGTATCATGGACAGATGCGGAACCGGTAAAAATGCTCACAGACCTGAGAGGACTCTTTGATGCCGGATATGTAAATACGGACTGGCAGACAACCAGAGATGGAAACCTTCCATATAAAATGGCAGAAGGTGAGATTGCCATGATGTATACCGGAGCGTGGACCTCGTTTGCAATTCATAAATTAGATCCGGACATGGATCTTGGCTGGTTCTATGTGCCGAATGAAGATGGCGAGACCTATGCAGGAGATAATCTGGATACTTTCTGGTCCGTGACAAAAGAATGTGAAGAAAATCCGAAGCGTTACGAAGCGGCTATGAAGTTTCTGAAGTATTTTTATTCGGAAGAAAATTATACACAGGTCTGTGAAGCAATCTGTGGATTTCCACTGACCAAAGAATGGATTGCTACCGCCGGAGTGCCGTTTCAGGAAGAGGCAGAGCGTGCATTCCGAAGCAGTACGCATCGGATTTCAACTTATATTGGAAATGAAGATACACCGGTGGATTTTGAAAAAGGAATGTTATTACTGCTGCGAGGCGAATTGAGTGGAGAATTATCCGTGGAAGAAACAGCAAATCGTCTGCAGCAGTTATGGGAAAGCAGTGCAACGGCGGAGGAGGAAAATCAATGAAAAAGAAATTATTTGATACGACCTTCGGTAAGCTGACATTTGCTTATCTGTTGTTTGGCGTAATTCCGCTGTTTTTACTTAGCATTCTGTTTTTTTCCAGGTTTACGGACAATATTCGGACTACCATGATTCGGAATTATGCACAGATTAATGGCTATTTTGCCAGAAATGTCGGAGACATTATGGAATCGGCTGACAGTGCAATGTCGGAATTGTATGATTATGAGACAGATGATGGAGAAAGCCTTGCTGTTGTTTTGAAAAATCCGTCACTCAGTGATGGCGAACGGGCGCTGGAAGTGGTAAATGCATTGAATAAAGTAATGGCACAGAGCAAACACATTGCTTCCACACGTTTTGTAGATATGAACGGACAGATTTACAGTGTGTATTATAATCAGGAAAAAACCCTGCGAAATGATGCACAGTATTATACGCAGATGTCTATTATACCTCAGGATAAACTGCGGGATCTGCGTGTGCTGCGAACAACAGAGGAAAGCAATATCTGTATTAATACGGACGATTTTATTTTTGTACTGGTGCGCAATTATATGGACACGACATCCATGGACCGGGCATACAGCACAGCTCTTGGAACGATATTTGTGGATATCAATGTCAATGTACTGGATGATCTGGTGAATAAAATTGATCTGGAAAAAGGAAAACTGTATGTCTGCAATCAGCAGGAGGAACATTATGTGTACAGCGAAAGTCGTAAAGATTATATGGATGGCAGAAATCCTCTGGGGAAGAAGGTAATGTCTCATCTGGTTGGCAATGAAGGATATGAAAAAATTGACGGAAACTGGATTTTTTATGCTCAAATTGCAGATACAGATGAATATGCAGTGCTGAAGGTCAGCGATGCGGAGGCAATGGGATATTATTTCAGCAACCGTACGATGATGGTTGTTATTTTACTGTTTTCCTGTATTTTCCTGGTACTTTTATACATCATGTTTTCCACCCGGATGAGTGCGCCAATCCGCAAAGTGCAGAATGCCATGAAACAGGTGGAAAGTGGACAGATGGATGTGCGTCTGGAAATCAATACTCACGATGAGATGGAAATTATCGCGGATGGATTTAACAAGATGGTGGAGCGTCTGAATGATTATATCAACCAGGTGTATGTAGCCAGAATCTGCCAGAAGGATGCGGAACTGAATGCGCTGAAAATGCAGATTCAGCCCCATTATCTGTACAATACGCTGGATGTCATCCGTATGACAGCACTGGAAGAAAAGGACGAGAAGACAGCAGAACTGCTGGAATGCCTGGCACATCAGCTTCGCTATGTCATGGGAGAACATACGGACTGTATCGTGCTGCGGGATGAACTGCAGGCATTGCGGGAATATTTTGTAATCATGAAAGTGCGGTATGAAGGGCGGATTCAGCTAAACATTCAGGTATCGGATGAAGATGTTGAGCTGTATATTCCGAAACTTCTGCTTCAGCCGGTGGTGGAAAATGCAATCCGCCATGGACTCCGGGAAAAAGACGGAGAAGGAACGGTAGCAATCCGCGTGGAACGCAAAGAAGATCATCTGGAAATTGTTGTCATGGATGATGGTGTCGGTATGGAAGAAGAACAGGTGCAGATCATGCAGGAAACACTGGAACATCCGGAAATCGGACTTGTGGATCCAAACGGACGCCTGAGTGTTGGAATGAAAAATGTTTACGACAGAATAAAACTAAATTGCGGCAAAGAATATGGATTTAAGATTGAAAGTTTCCTAGGAGTGGGAACCATCGTAACCTATCGTCTGCCGATTTGGGAGGAACCTGAAAATGTGGAAAGTAGTGATCGCGGATGACGAGGGAGTTATCTTACAGGGATTAAAGAAACTGATTGACTGGAACAGTATGGATGTGGAACTTGTTGGTGAAGCGCGGGATGGTCGTCAGTTGAAAGAAGTGATAGAACAGACAGATCCGGATATTGTCATTGCGGATATTATGATGCCGCACATGACAGGTCTGGAAGTAATCCGATGGTATAATGAGACATATTCCCATGCAAAATTTATTTTTGTCAGTGGTTATCAGGAATTTACTTATGCAAAAGAAGCGTTGCAGTGCGGAGCGGTAGATTACCTGCTGAAACCGGTGGGAAGAAAAGATCTGGAAGATGCTGTACGAAAGGCAATTCAGAAACTGGAAGAGCAGAATACCATTGAGATTTTTAAAGAAGAAGACGATGAGATGCAGCAGCTGTTCCGTGAGATCAATGACGGACAGGGATTCGAAAATGATGAACTGTATCAGTTGTTTGCAGCAGAAAATATCGAATTTGAGGGACATTTTTTCGCTGGTATCTGTGTGGGAATTCGTCCGGATGTGGCAGCGGATATGATAAAAGATTCCTTTGAACGGTTCAATCTGCTTCGGTTTTCTATTTACAATCAGATTGCACAGAAACTGCGTGGAAAGGCTTTTGTGTTGCGCAAGGATGACTGTGCCCTTCACCTGATGGGGGTATTTCCCTGCGGTGAAGAGGATACCTTTGTGGAAGACTATGTGATACCGGTGGTTCAGCAGGTGTCGGCGCAGGTACATACAGAACTGTCCGTTGGTATCGGTATGTATTCCACAGATGCGAAACAGCTGAAAAATGCTTATAAGACGGCAAAATTTGCTTTTGAGCTGTATTATTTTGAGGAAAAACCGTTGATTGATTTCCGGGATATTCACAAAGAGTATAATGTATCCTTTGAAGATTATTCCAGAAGTGTGGACGAGGCGTATCATGCGATCATTGCCCATGATGAGACATTTCTGGATAAAATCGATAAGATTATGGATAATGTGGAGGCGATTCATTACGGCAATAAGAATGCAGCCCTTTCCAGAGTCCTGTATTTTGTGGCAGAAATTGGTACAAAACTATTCCAGTATCAGCTGATCGAAGGTGATTATAATGAGATGCAGGAAAAACTGCAGAAAGACACGGAACAGCGAAAAACATTCCGGGCTTTGCGGACCTGTATCCGGGATTATTATCAGAATCTCTGGATCATGATGGACAATAACGGGAAGTCCAAAGATAAGCTGATGATTGAGAATGTTAAGGATTATATCAGGGCACATTATGCGGAGGACATGTCCATCAAAGAACTGGCAGACGTGGCCTGTGTCAGCCAGAATTATTTCAGCGCTCTCTTCAAAAAGGAGACCGGACAGAATTACAAAGCCTATCTGACATCAATCCGTATGGAAGAGGCAATCAAGCTGCTTCGGACCACGGATCTCAAAACCTATGAGATTGGAGAAAAGGTTGGTTATAATAATGTTCGTCGTTTTGTGGATGCATTTAAGCAGATTTATAATGTGAGCCCAATGGAGTATAGAAAAAGTTTGATATAGCTTCCGGCAGGATTGCAAAGAAGCACGTCATGCGTTGCATGACGTGCTTCTCGCAGCAAGAATTCCCAAGGCATTTTTGAACAGAAAAGAAGAGTTCATTTCCGTTTTACATAATGCCTATTTGCGGCCTTCCAAAGCATTATCAAGTTTTTTCCCGGCAGCAGTTCTGTAAGTATCATCTTTTTCTTTTACGTGTTTTGCACTGAAGAGTAACATTAAAATGATACAAATGACAGCTACGATAGCAGTTACAACAAAAATCATATTGTATCCGCAAGCAATCATGATCATTGCAATGATTACCGGACCAAGTGATGAAATTAAGTTGGCAATTGGATTTACCGCTGCGAAGACAGTGCCGAAATCCTCACGGCGCCAGTACTGTGCTGCCAGTGATACAGTAAAGTTGGAAGAAGCACCCATAAATAATGCAAGGCATACAAGTGAAGCAACCAGAAGTCCTGGTTTTTCCGGACTTGATAAAGCACCGAGTATACCAGCGAGCAGCATGATGATGCATGCGATGATCATGGCTTTTTTTGTGCCGAATTTAGTATCAAGAACTCCGAGTGCAAAACTTCCAATCAGACCAAAGATACAGATCATTAACATAACACCGGCAAACCCACCAAATTTAGCTAATCCATTTCCCATAGAACCGAGAATTGCATTTGTCTGTGTCATCATACCGACTGAGAACATCAGCAGACATCCAGCAGGAATTGTGATGAACCAGAAATCACGGGTAGTCAGAGTGTGGTTCAGCTTCCATACGGTTGTTTTTTTGTTTTCAATTTCTTCCAGCATCATGTTTTTGGCCATTTCCGGAGTCATATTTGGATTGTTGTCACGGAATGCACCAACTTCTTCCGGATAATCCGGTACAAAAATTATTCCAAGGATAAGGCCAACGATAAAAATGATTAAGAAAGGAGCAAATGCATTTGCAATGTGTGGCTGTCCACCTTTGAATGCGGTAGCTGCAAATGCTCCGATAACACCATTGCCGAGTGGGAATGCAAAGGTAGCAATACCCATAACACTTCCTTTTCTTGTTGGAAACCATTGTCCTACCAGAATAGAAAGTGAAAAAGTTGCATATACTAAAGAAAGCACAGTGCCTAAACCATATACGGCACGCCAAAGCATTTGCGTTGCTCCGGGAATATAACCCGGAATAAACATAATACCAAGAAGAGCTACAATGGATAAGACACCCATCAGACACCCCATTTTTTTGATGCTTTTTAATTTTCCAATGAAGTTAGAAGCAATCAACTGTACAATAACTCCAATGATAGAAGCAGCTGTATAGATAGATGACAATACGGCTTGTCCGCCATATAAATCAGAAAGAATATTTAGTGGATAATTACCGATCACCAGATAGGAAAGAAATGCAGTGGCAATCCAGATAATAAGTATCCATCCCCTTGAACCATAACCTTTAACTTTACTTTGTCCCATAAATAACCTCCGTCTAAATACTAGATATGAGCGATAACAGTGAATTTTGGAAGAAAATCTGTTAATACATTTCATTAAAGTTGTTTTTGAATGAAAGTATATAATAATAGAATTACGAACCAAGTTCCACGTGCATTAGGCTCAAATAAAAATGTATCATAATTACCAAAAGGTAACGAAGTTGCCTTCTGGTAACATATAAATATTAGCATAAGTCGGGGAATATGTGAAATAGAGATAATTTTGCATATTTGATAAAAAAGATTTATCAATGGCCTATAGAATAAATGGGTATTGATAAATCTTTTTGTTTAAGAATGATTTGTTATTATTCGTCTTGCTGAAGTGAGAGTATTAACTCAGAATGAAAAAATTATTTTGATTCCCAGCGGCCGGAGGCTCCGCAGGGAAGTACAAGTCCGTTGGAAGATACCGGAAGTCCGATTTCATCTGCAGTTACGATGCCGTCATATTTTTTCATAACAGTACCAAGCATGTAAGCCAGCACTGCAGGCTGAAGGCCTGTCGTATAGGAATTGATCAGGAAGAACAACGGATCATCAGAAAGGATCTGTGTACACAGTTTTACTAATGGGTATACGGATTCTTCGATTTTCCAGATTTCTCCTTTCGGTCCTCTTCCGTAGGATGGGGGGTCCATGATAATGGCGTCATAGTGATTACCACGACGGATTTCACGTTCTACGAATTTTACGCAGTCATCTACCAGCCAGCGGATCGGTTTGTCGCTGAGCCCGGAAGATGCAGCATTTTCCTTTGCCCACTGAACCATTCCTTTGGAGGCATCCACATGTGTGACCTGTGCGCCGGCAGCTGCAGCAGCGAGAGTGGCACCGCCAGTGTATGCGAATAAGTTTAACACTTTGACTGGTCTGCCTGCGTTGCGAATCTTGTCACCGAACCAGTCCCAGTTCGCAGCCTGCTCCGGAAATAATCCGGTATGTTTGAAGCTAAATGGCTTTAAGTTGAAGGTCAGATCATTATAATGAATGGTCCACTGCTCCGGCAGATCAAAAAATTCCCATTCGCCACCGCCCTTTTTGCTTCTGTGATAATGGGCATTGTGTTTGTGCCATCCTTTTTCTGTTTTCGGTGTATCCCAGATGACCTGCGGGTCCGGACGGACCAGGAGATATTTTCCCCATCGCTCAAGCTTCTCACCCTGAGAACAATCAATAACCTGATAATCTTTCCAGTTTTTTGCTATCCACATTGTCTATTTTCCTCTACTTTTCTCAATGAATTTGTCTCTGTATAAACTGTGTTTCTTCTTATTGTATAATGTTATACTTGTTAGTATAAATGTATGACTCTATGATTATAGATGCTTCCAGGTCTTTCGTCAAGAAACTATAAATGAGAATAGCGCATAATGTATTTAGCAATTAATTTACTTTACTGCAGAATAAGCATTCCCGTGCTTCAAGTGGGGAGAGCCTTAAGCGGTGGATAAGGAGGGGATGCTTATGTCAGCGGGAGAAGAATAGTATGACGGCGAAGGAAAGAAACATGCGACACAGACGGTAGGATAATTTTCGTCGGTGAAGCGAGAATAGCCCGCCTCCGGGAGTGTGTCTGAGCCGACAGCCGGTTTTGCTGGAGGTGAGTTCTCGGGAGGAGGCGGAGATAAGCGGCGCAGCGGAAACAGAAAATTGTCCGTGTCTGGCCGCATGTTTCTCTCCTTGCCGCCTATATAACAAACTTTCCGTCGTTAAAACACTTGAAAAAGTCCAAAAATCCAATGTATTTATAAAAGTACAAGAAAAACACGAATTTTTTGAAAAAAATTGAAAAAACTACTTGCAATTCTAAAAAAAATCTCTTATACTATCAATTGCTGTGACATGATAGCAATGAAGCGCGAGGTTGCTGCCCGAGTGGCAGGTTTTCCGTGGAGCGAATGTCAAGTTAGGAAACTGACGACAAGTCACTGT
>CABRZK010000111.1 GCA_902475415.1 uncultured Eubacterium sp. | reverse complement strand
CCGGAGGCGAAGCTATGCTCGCTCCAATGACGAAAATCGACCTACCGTCTTGCATTGGATTTCTGTTTCCAGCTTTTTCGCATTTACACCGTGGCGCCGTTAGACTATGCGTGCTTGAAAGTTTACGAACACTGTGTCGCACGCGTAAAATATACATAACAAAAAGATGAATAGTCTAATTGAAGGAGTTTCACTCCATCATGATAAGACTGATCATCTTTTCTTGTATGTTTATTGTTTGTGAACATTTATAATACTACAAATATTTTTATCCACTTGAGTATGCGTGAGTCGTAACAGTGATTTTCCACTATGTGAATGCTCGCGTGGCACAGTGTGCCAAGCAAGGTTGTTTGAAGTGACATTGAAGTTGACTTTGAAGTAAAAAAAGAATGTTATCAGTTTTTTATCAGTATTCCTTGAATTGCATTCATATCAATGCTATAATTTTCGTTACGACACTAGAGTGTGCTTGAAAAATCATTTCAGCAATCTACATCCCCCACTTTGCGGTATATTTTGCCTTCATTCGGTTGCCGTAGCCCACTACGGCGCCTTTATTCAGACAAAATCTCCCACAAAGTGTGAAATATATCTTGCAGAAAGCCTTTTTCAAACACGCTCTAGAGTGTGTTTGAAAGTAAATAGCTATTATTAGAAAGAATGAGGATTCAATATGGAACATAACAAAAAGCAGCGCAGCAGCTTTTCCGGTGGAATCGGCTTTGTGCTGGCAGCAGCCGGAAGTGCAGTCGGACTTGGAAATCTGTGGCGTTTTCCTTACCTTGCCGCACAGTACGGCGGAGGTATTTTTATTCTGGTATACATTATTCTGGCACTGACCTTTGGTTTTACGCTGATGTCTACCGAAATTTCAATCGGGCGCAAGACCAAACAAAGCACGGGAACTGCATATAGAGCAATCAATAAAAAATTTGGATTTCTGGGTGTGCTGGCACCGCTCGTACCGGTGATTATTTTGCCGTATTATTGTGTGATTGGTGGATGGGTAGTCAAATACATGGTCACATTTGTAACAGGTCATGGTCTGGATGCAGCAGCAGATAACTTTTTTGGCGGATTTGTCGGTGATTCTGTATCACCGATGGTCTATTTTGTCATTTATCTGGGACTGACGGCAGCGGTCATTTTACTTGGTGTAAATAAAGGAATTGAAAAAATCAGTAAGTTCCTGATGCCGTTACTGCTGATTATTTCCGTGGTCATTTCCATTTATATTTTTACATTGCCTGGGGCAAGTGCGGGAATCAAATACTATCTGTTACCGGATTTTTCAAAATTTTCATTGAAAACGGTGTGCGTGGCCATGGGGCAGATGTTTTATTCCATGAGTCTGGCCATGGGAATTATGGTTACGTATGGTTCCTATACAAAGAATGAGACAAGTCTGACAAAATCAGTCAACCAGATTGAAATTTTTGATACCATTGTTGCGTTGCTGGCAGGTTTCATGGTTGTTCCGGCGGTTTATATCTTCAGTGGAGAAGCAGGAACCAGATCCAGCGGAGCAGGCCTGATGTTTGTCACATTGCCGAAAGTATTTGAGCAGATGAAAGGTGGTTCCATTATTGGAATTCTGTTCTTCGTCCTTGTATTTCTGGCAGCACTGACCAGTTCCATTTCCATTATGGAGGCAATCGTATCTTCCTTCATGGATCGATTTGGAATCAGCCGAAAGAAGAGCGTCATTATCTGTATTATAATCAGCATCGTGATGGGAATTCCATCCTCCCTTGGAAATGGCGCATGGTCCCATATTCAGATTCTGGGTATGGATTTCCTGACATTCTTTGATTATATCAGCAACAGTGTACTGATGCCGATTGTGGCACTTTGCACCTGCATTCTGATCGGATGGGTGGCAGGTCCGCGTACCGTGACGGATGAAATTAAACGAAACGGAGAAAAAATGAACCGTGAGAAACTGTACAATGTCATGGTAAAATACATTGCCCCGGTATTGCTTGTGGTAATTCTGATTACTTACTCACTGGCTCAGTTTGGTTTGTTTACGATGTAATATTATTACAGTTCACAGACGTCATTCTGGGGAACGCCCACACCGGGCTTCTATGTAACTATTAGTAATAATAATTTATGAATTTTGGAAAGGGAATGTTGTGAAAACAGCATTCCTTTTGCTATAATAGGCATCAGAAAAATAAAAGGGTTTATATGGAGGGCTATATCATGCATGATGAAGTAACAGAAAAAGACATAGAACGAATGAAAGAAGAAATCGAATACCGGAAACTGGTGGTTCGGAAAGAAGCGTTAGAAGCGGTAAAAGAAGCCAGAGCACACGGGGATCTGAGCGAAAATTTTGAATATCACGCAGCCAAAAAAGATAAAAATGCCAATGAGAGCAGAATCCGCTATCTGGAGCGCATGATCAAGACTGCAGTAGTGGTATCCGATGAATCAAAATCCGATGAAGTCGGCATCAATAACAAAGTGACACTGTATTTTGAAGATGATGACGAAGAAGAAGTATATACTCTGGTTACTACCGTGCGCGGCAACTCTTTAAAAGGATGGATTTCGACCGAATCCCCAATCGGAAAAGCTATTCTCGGTCATAAAGTGGGAGATCGTGTCTACGTGGAAATCAATGCCAATGCCGGATATTATGTAGAAATCCGCGCCATTGAAAATACCGAAGATGATGGGAGCATCGGATTGCGTAAATTTTAGTCATTTTACAAAATCAACGGTTGCTGTTTCTTTATGAGGGATGTTCAGCAGAATGAATGTTACAAAAATATATTGAAATATTGTAAAAACAGTAGATGAATGGGAACGATATGCTGTTTACAGATTATAATTTGCATAGAAAGCAGGTGAGAATTATAAATATTTATCATATGAATAAAAGTGAAAAACACAATTACCAGTGGAACGAACAGGCCAGAAAAACGGCAGGAGGCTATATTGTAAAACAAAGGATTGGTTATGCAGTGGGACTTATTTTGCTTGCAGTGATGATATGGCATATGATGACGACAAATGTCTTTACCGCCAGTGCTTATGTCGGATGGTTCTTTTGTCTTGCAATCTTGCTGTTTGGATATATACAGATGCTTAATTCTATGAGTAGAAAAAGATCATTGAAAATGCCTCCTGAGGAAAGACATGATTACGCTCTTCTTTTTTACTATTTCCAGAAAGGGAAAAACCTTCTGGTAACAAATATTTATCTGCTGGGATGTGCAGAAACTGATATATATCTTCAACGATATGAACTTGCACAGCAGGCATTGGACGAAATTCACATGGAAAAGTGTAAGGCAGATCAACTGAAAAAAATATGGTTACTCAGAATGATTATTGCACTTTCAGAAAAAAACGAGCAAGAGGCGCAGGAAGCATTTATCCGTTATACAGGCATCACACATACGGTGAACCCATTTCCAGCAGACGAGATCGTGCAGGACTGTCTGGATGCAGGAGATACATTGGCATTGACAGAAGCTATGAAAAAATGTGTGAAGGTCAAAAAAGAACATCCGGTCAGAATTGCTATTATGGCAATTGTGATTGCGTATATTATTGGATTTTGGAGCATGATTTCCGGAATTAACAGCGCTGCAGGTTATGAGTTACGTTACACATTTCAGATGATGACTCAGACAGTCACCCTTTTTTGTATGATAGTTGTTATAATTTGGAGCATATCATCTATTCTGAAAAAGAAAAAAGGCATTGTATTTAAAGCTGGTTTTATCATAGTTGAAATCATACTTCTGGTGATAATGCTGTTTATAAACGGTATCCTTTATCTGTACGAAAGCGAGCGTAAAGTAGAAGAAAAAGTATCAGAAGATGAGAACTACACGTATCTGCGGGTTTATTCGGAAGACGGTTACAACAACCAGACCAGTGTAATTTATCGTGCAAAAAATCCGTTTATTATGCAAAAAGGAACACTTATCACACCGGAGAAGACAGGAAATGTATACGAAAACACAGACAGCAGTGAAGATTCTACATCTGACAGTGAACAAAGCAGCTCAGATATTGCATCAGATGGAAGTGTGGATCAGAGCCAGTCAGCACAAAACAGTGGAAATAGTGTTTCCACAGACACGACAAATACATCCGAGGACATTACGGCTGTTAGAGATGCAGAAAAAGAATATCATATGCTTCAGGATCAAATGAAGGCAGTTCATGAATATCTGAAATCGGAGGGACAGTTTACAGATTCAGAAATAAGTTTTGATGCAAATGCAAAAGGAGAAACCTATGCACTGATCGGTTCCGGACAGGAACAGATGGGAACCAGACAGGTAGATGTGGAATACCGACTGTATTGTAACTACAGTGGTGAAAAAACAGACGACACAGGAACAACCTGCGTGGAAATTGTACTGGAAAAATTCTATCCGAGTGGAAGCTACAGCACCGAACTGGTAGACTTTTACCTCGTAAATCCGAATACATTGCAGGTTACTGATGAACATAAATCCACCTGGTAAACGTTTTTTCCAGTTACACGTTGAATAAAGGCTATTTTTTGCACATGCAACATAATAATTTTTTCACTCAAAGTGTGAAATACATCTTTATAGAAAGTCTTTTTTACATGCTTAATATTTAAGCATTCCATGTATTATATATGAAAAATATATTTCAATATGCGGTAATTAGAATGTGACTGAATTATGTTCATTCATAAATGAAATGACGAAAACGGAGCATCTTTCCTCAATAAGCGGTTAAGTGAACGACCGATCTTCACAGAGTTTTGCGTGAGCGGGAGGCGACCAGCTTTTATAGGAGCCGGGAGCGAGCGCGATGAAACTCTGCGAAGTGAGGGTAGTGAACGTCTAGCGTTTGAGGAAAGATGCTCCGTTTTCGTCTTCAATACATTAAATCCTGATCACAAAAGAAACTAAAAAACTACAGAATTTCCGGTTTCAGATGGAAGGAGAAACTGTAATGGGTATCGTTCAGACGATACTCATCTGCCAACTGTGGTCCACAGCTTCCGGAACCGATACCACTCTGGCGGTAATCAATACAGAATACTGTATAGCCGGATTTCTCCAGTTCATAATTATGACCTTTGTTGGTCAGTTCTTCTGCGGTATACTCAGACAGATTGAAAGAAATCGGAGTCTCATTGTATACCGTTAATTTTTTGCCCTGATCGGCAACGCTGACATACTCACAGTTGTAATGACTTCCATTTTCCTGCGGACGCATATAATCTTCGTGAAGATCGCATACGCGGGAAGTGAATTTGCCAAGATAACTTGCACGGCGTTTGTCAATGTAACTTTCATAAGGTCCATAGCCGTAATATTCAGTCTGATCCATGTTCTTGGACAGGAACAGACGAATACCAAGTCGCGGTAAAAATGCCTCATCCGGCTGGAATGGATTGTTTGTTTCCGGTTTTTCGTTGAAATATTCGCTGTATGCACCATGCATGATGGCATCCCGCTCGATTTCCATATTGGATTTCACGATTCCATCCGGGGTGATGATCCATTCTGCATCGATGTCCAGGAAACGCTGACGAAAGACCGGTGCCATGGAAGAGGTTGTGTGCAGTTTCAGTGAACCATCTTCCAGAGTTTCTACAGTTGTGTCATAGGCACGCTGCTGCATTTTGTCATAACCGGCTTCGTACCACAGTGTTTTTACCACACGGTCGTTATCGGTCGGAGCACGCCAGATATTCATTTCCATCGGACGTTTCAGAAAACTGTGGTTTTTATAGATCATGCTGTCAAACATTCCGGTGAGTTTGTTGTATACATAGACAAAGTCAGCCCCCTGAATGTTGATGACACGGTCGTTTTCTGTATAAGAAACTGCAGCATCAGCTGAATGGTCGCTGGAAACAGTTTTTTCTGCCAGCAGAAGTGCTGTCAGCGTATTGGTACAGTTCTCATTTAACATGATCTGGTCAAATCCAAGTTCGAATCCAGCCGGTGTAAATGGTTTGTCATGTAACTCATGCGAGCGGATGATGACAGAGCAGGAGCCGTCTTTCAACGGTTTGATCGGCAGCGGAACTTCTTTTTTACTTCTTGGAGCGACATTCAGGATAACTGTGTCTTTGATCTCGCCGGAAGCGACTGGGCTACCATTTTGCAGGATTTCATAGGTCAGATACAGTTCATCTTTTAAATTTGTGAAATCCAGGTTGTTCTGCAGGATGTATGTACCGGAGGCTGCGTCTTTTACGTGGACACGAACCGGACGGTGTACATTTTTGTATTCTCTCAAACCGGTGCTTGGAGTGCGGTCCGGATAAACGAGTCCGTCCATACAGAAGTTGCCGTCATGTGGATATTCCCCGGAATCGCCCCCATAGTAGTATTTTTTGCGGCCATCCTTGGTGGTTCCCATGTAAACGCCGTGGTCACACCATTCCCAGACAAATCCGCCGACAAAGGTGTCGTACTGTTCTTCTAACTGATAGTAGTCTTCGATATCTCCCGGGCCGTTTCCCATGGCATGGACAAATTCACACTGAATGAACGGTTTGTCAGGATTGTTATCCAGGTAAGCATGCATTTCCGAAATGGCAGCGTACATACGGCTGCGCAGGTCGATGTTGGAAAAATCATTTTTGCCCCGAACCGGATTGCGCGGGTGGTGCATGGAGCTTTCATAGTGCGTCAGTCTGGTGGGATCATAGGATTTCGTCCAGGCAAGGGCATCTTCAAAGGTGCAGCCATAGCCAGCTTCATTTCCCATGGACCAGATGACAACGCTGGTGCGGTTTTTATCACGCATCACGTTTTTTTGCACACGGTCGACTACGCTTTCGGTCCAGTCTTCGTTATCAGATAAAAATGGCGGGAACGGAGCTTTTTTGCCTTCGCGCCAGATATTGAGATTATAGAGATTTACGACTCCGTGAATCTCTATATCGGATTCGTCAATGACATAAAAACCGTATTCGTCGCACAGCTCATAAAATTCCGGCGCATTTGGATAATGACTGGTACGGATGGCATTGAAGTTGTGCTGTTTCATCAGACTCATGTCTTTTCGGATATGGTCTAAGGTAACGGCAGAACCGACGTATGGATCACTGTCGTGACGGTTGGTTCCCCGGAAACGTACTTTCTGACCGTTTAAGTAAACGATGGAGTCTTTGATGCTGATCTCGCGGAAACCGATGCGCTGACGGATGGTTTCCTGCTCTGTGGAAAGTATCAGTGTATACAGATACGGATGTTCTGCATTCCAGAGTGTGAGATCGGAAGCGGAAAATGTAATGGTGTCCCCCTCGGAAGTACCTTCTGCGATGACACATCCGCAGGCTGCTGTCAGTTTGTAGGATACCGGAATCGCTTTGCCAGCAAAGGTAAGCGGGATAGTAACGTCTGCAGCAGTGTAGTTATCTTTTAACTGCATTTTGATAAAGAAATCGCGGATATAGTTTTCCGGTCTTGCCAGAAGGTAGACGTCACGGAAAATACCCGAATTACGGAATTTGTCCTGATCTTCCAGATAACTGCCGTCACACCATTTCAGAACGAGAACGGCGAGGGTATTTTCGCCTTCTTTCAGGGCATCTGTGATATCGAATTCACCGGTGGAATGTGATACCTGATGATAGCCGAT
>CABRZK010000110.1 GCA_902475415.1 uncultured Eubacterium sp. | reverse complement strand
CTTTCAGATTTTTAGACAGAATTCTTTTTTGTAAATCTGTCTTTTTCTTATGCTCGCATATCCAGCTTCTGGCAGATTTCTGCAATCTCATCAGCAGAGAAATCTGCATGATTCCAGCTCAGTTTTTCTTCGTTACCATCATTTTTGTAACGTGGAATTAAATGCATATGGAAATGGAATACTGTCTGTCCAGCTACTTCACCATTGTTTTGAACAATATTAAATCCGTCACAATGTAAAATCTCTGTCATCTTTGTAGCCATTTTTTTGGCAAGTACAAAAACGGCTGCTGCGTCCTCGTCCGGAAGTTCATAAATATTAGCTGCATGATTTTTTGGTAAGATCAATGCATGTCCTTTTGTAGCCGGACTTGCATCCAGAATCACCGTAAATTTCTCATCTTCATAAATAATATTTGTAGGAATCTCTTTGTTTGCCAGCTTACAAAAAATACAATTATCATCCTTCATTTTTTTATACCTCCTGCTTGTATGTATCTGCCTTTAGTATAAAAAAAATCACTTCAAAAATCAAATTTATTTTAACCACATACATTTTCGTCTGCCGGTTTATCTTTGCATCAATATCTACTCAAATGATAATCTCACGGAAGCTTTGGAACTGTACTTTTCTGTAATTCAAATGCTTCTGTTGCAAAAATCAGACGATCCCCCTCCTTCAGTCTTGCAGGTGTATTCATCGGGAGTAAATGTCCGTTCAGGTAAGTTCCATTCGTCGAATTAAAATCCTCCACAAACAACTCCCCACTTTCTTCAAAGATTCTCGCATGCAGTCGGCTCACGGTTTGTGCCGTCAGAATTCCATCTGCACCACCGCTTTTTTTCCCGATCAGATACGGAAAATGGTCTAATCGCATATCATCTTCCAGTCCATCCCCCTGATATACCAATTCCCATATTTTCTCCAATTCTATATTAGAAAAACACATGGTTTCTCCCCAGTGCAATGCTGCATTAGTCTCCGCAACCATCTCAGATGGCTCCTCTGTTTCATCAAACCAGGATGTTTCTTTCTCTTTCCATGAATTTTTCTTTTTTCTTCCTTTCAGAAAAAACAGGCGTTTTCCGTTCTCCCAGGCCGGATTTGTTTCTTCTTTCTGTAATGCAGCTTTTTGCAGAAAAAGTTCTTCTGATTTGCTTGTGATGTCTGTTTTCTCTTTCTGCGACCGGGACTTTTCTTTCCCATACAGATATTCCCGATAATCTTCCATGACCGGTTCTTCCCCACTGCAACGCTCATAGATTCCATACGCCATTCTCACAGCCTCACTGTCAGAATGGTTCAAATTCTGCAGGATTTCTTCAAATAGCTCCCGTACACCACCCCCATTTGAGTTACGATATCCCGGAATATAACAAAACAGAATTTCCTCGCCTGTACGGTTCCAGAAGATCATAGAAGCATGGTAATCAATATCCCGGTCATCCAGTAAATAGCTTTCCAGCTCTGTCTTTATCGCACAGATTCCTTCTAAAATCTGTCGAATCATCATCCCATCTGCTGCACTGACCGCTATTTTCTGTTCCAGTGACTTTAATCCGGTAACATCATACCAGTATTCAACCTTTCCATCTGCCACAATAATCTGCAATGGTACAAGATTTCTGAGTTTATTATGTAATACCATCTGCAATTCATACGGTGCAAACGCAAAATCTGCATCTTTCACAATCATATAACTGTTCTGTGCTGTTCTCAGATATTCAATCTTCATTTTTCCCCCTGTCATAGTTTGGTAGCTCACAGCCTACCGCGGCGCAAGTCACTTCATATTTGATATATCATTTTTCAGATCAATCTGTTCTGCCTTCACTTTTTTCTGAAATATATCTGCAGAATCAACCGTTTCTTCTGTATAGATTTCTCCCGCTGTCTGTCTGACAGCTTCATATAAAGCAAGTGTCTTCTGTAGGCAAAATACTAATAGTAAAATTAAGATCGGATACAATAATGCTGCTTCCGCCGTAATAGAAGCTGTTTTATATTTTTTTATTTGTTTTCTTTCCTTATTTTTTCTGTGTAATATTTTCATTTTTCATCTCAGCATCCACAAAATCACCTGTGCCACCAATATAAATGGTGCAAACGCGAGCCTGTCTTTTTTCTCATATTTTTTTAATGCCACCCCTGCCAGTGCATAGCCTGCACACAGCCAACCGGCTCCCAGCAGTAATGCCAGATTCGCTGATATACCAGTATATATTCCTGTAACACAGAAGATCCAGCCATCTCCTTCTCCGATTCCTGCATAAGCCAGTTTGGAAATCAGTATGATTACCATCCCAATTCCAATGCCTCCGAAAAAAGAATACCAGGGAAACGGATGCAACAATGCTACTTCCAGCAGACCCATCATCCCAAATATCATACAGTAATATATCGATATTTTTCTGTTTCGATAGTCTTCTACAGCACATATAGTTAAAAATAACAGTTCACTTACTGATAGAATCCATGTCTTGTCCATATCGCTCCTTTGCTCCGCAAAAACTACAGGGCTGTCTGCTTCCTGCTTCCTGCACAGGTATTTTTTCAACTGTTCTTTTCAATCCGGAACAATCTATTTTTCCATGATACGATGTTCCGTAATCCGTAATGTAAACGCTTCCTGAAACATTTTTTACGCAATGACAGGCATAATAGATACTTCCATCGCGATTTCTCATATCAGACACATCTTCCCTTTTCACTGCCCGAACCGTCAGATCCAGATAACGACATCCCGCACTCAGATGATATACCTTTCCATATGGCGTCACATATACATATTTTTGTTCTTCCTGTGAGCATCCGGCTGCACCTTCTCCTGTCCATTTTTTATATGTCACCTGCTGTGTGACTGGAATACTTTTCCAGCGCCCGAATGATAACGGAAGTTTCAATCGATAGGATACACAAATGCGAATTTCATCACCGGAAAAATCACTGTTTATAAATGAGAGATTACTGAGGTCTTCTTTCCAATCCCTGTAACCTGCTCCATGCTCTTTTTCATAAATATGAAATAATTGCCTTGCCCATACATATCCTCCCAACTGCTCCGGCTCATTTTCCCTGATACATGCTGCCGCCATGTGTCCCGCCACATAATGACAGGCATCTGACATTCGCATTTGAATTCCAACAGCCAGAAACAGATACAGTACGAACGTCACAGCAATTACCAGTAACGGCATCACAAAAGCCGCTTCCACCGTAAGACTTCCAGAATGGCAGGCATATCGCAGTGCTTTTGCACAGATTTGATGGTCTCGCAATACTGGAGAATATTGCTGCGACTGCCTTGATTTGTTTGAGAGAGTTTTGCTGTTTTTTAGATGTGATTTTTGTTGCAAAAGCACTGTGATATACCTGCCCTCCATAGTTGTAAGCCCTCACTATATTGTATAAAACAGATCTTCATATTTTATATTTATGGACAAAAGCTCATCCTTCCCTGTTCCTGAACCTGCAATTTATGTAAATCTGTATTTCCAATCTGTACAAGATTCCAGAATAGAGCATTTGTTTCATATATGTATAAGCTTTCTGTTTTACTCACCATCTCATCCATTCGAAGATTCAGCTCCTTTTCTATCAGATCCATAGCCCGAAAAACCAGTTTCTTTTCTCCTGTCGCTTTAAGCAGAATCTGCAGATATCCTGCATAGCTTAATCCTGTCTGTTCCTGCTCATAATCTGTTTTCTGCATGCAGCTCTGTAAATTTTGCAAATCTGTGTGCCACTGTGCATCCGTCTTGACCAGTGGTATTTTTCCGCCATTTAATAAAATACGAACATCGCAGATAGACTCTGCATAAGCCCATGCTGCCAGAACAGCCTGTTTTACTGGTTCTGCAAATTCCGGATTTGCTGCAGCTGAAGCAATGGCCAATGCAATCTGAAAAGCCTCCTGGCTTTTTTGTGGATTACCTTCCAGGTATAAGAGATTTGCTCCTTCCCGCAAAAAAAGCAACCGATTAACCGTCGTCTTCAGATTCTCAATATCACTGTTTTTACCTCCAATCAGGTACTCCATTTCGTACTCCAACGAGCTGTCCGCTTCCTTTTTTTGTGTAGCATCTGCAAAATGTGCTTTACAGTACAATTGAAATAAAATGCTATCCCATTTCTCCTGTTCTTCCCCCGATTCCCAATTTCCCTGATGAAGCGTTCGATACTCCAGGCAATCTGATCTGTCTATCTTATGTTCTGATACTTTTTTTCCCGGAATTACAACAGATAAAATCCCTTTTTGCTTGATCTTTTTTACCCACTCTAGTGGATTTTCCTGCAAAAGCGCATCATTCGCCGGACCTGATCCTGTACCTGTATGATCTTCCAATACTGGCTCTTTTTGTTCTGCTCTGTTACCTTCCAGCTCCTCCAGTACATGTTCGACCTCAGTTTCTGATTCCGCGCCATTTTGTTCCAGTTGTTTTTCATCTGCTCCTGTCACTACCTTCCATACTTCTCTTATTGCATCTTCTGTAAGACTCTGCCTGGTCCACATCACTGCCTGTTTTTTAAAGTCCTCTCCATAATAATCTGTCGCCAGCGCATATTTTTGGACATCCACTGACTGAATATGAACCGGAAGCACGAAAAAATTCACATCTTTTTTATGTAGCTTCCAGTTTTGCTCAATCTGCTCTTTCTGCCGGAGGTTCATTTTTGCAAACCCATGCTCTCCTCCGTCAGGTTCTCTCCAGAACAAAACATGATATTCTTTCCACAATTCCGGCTGGTAGGAAGCCCGGACCGTATCTGAAGCCTGTCTGGTACACAGCCTGGCCTGCACATGCAGCCCATTGACCCGGGTCACCTCCAGGAAAGCAAAGATTGCGGATGTCATGAAGACCAGCAGTAAAACAAAGAAAACCGTAACACTGCCTGACCGTTTCACTACAATGTGCCTGCCTGCTTATTGATCGTACTGAATGCCTTATTTACCAGACTCGTTAATTGTTTTTTGAAAATTAAAATAAGACCTACGATAACCACCAGTATAAGAATGATTTCCACCACTCCCACACCTGATTCTTCCTGAAAAAAACGTTTTATCTCTCGTTTCCAGCCTCTCATTTTTGCTCCTCCCTTTTTATGTATCCTGCTTGTTATTTAATTTTCCCTGAAATCATAGTTTCTTCACTGACCAGAATTTGCTACTGCATCTGGAAAACTGCCGGGAACAACAGAATGATAAGAATCAACACAAACAGGCTCAACATCGGGAACAAAAGTTTCATAGATGCTTCTTCTCCCATTTTACGTGCATCGCTTTTGCGTTGTTCCCATGCCTCCTGTGCTTCCGCTGACAACAACCTGCAGATATCATGTGTTCCTTTTTCCAGATTTCTGTTCAAAATAGCTGCAAATCTCCGATAGGATTCCTCTCCGATGCGTTTGCCGAAGCGAGCATAAGCTTCCTTTTCTCCACAGCCTTTTTGCATCTCCATAAATGTAATCTGCATTTCCTGTAAATATATTCCTGAAACAGTTGCTCCTTTTTTTGAGGGCATCCGGGCAATGTACAGAATTCGTTCCCATGCTTTTCGTATTGTAAGTCCGGCGCCTATAAGCAATGCCATCTGTTCCACCAGACGCGGATACTCACGTCGAAGAGCTTCCATTCTAATTTTTTGTACTCTTTGCAGCTGCTCTTTCCTTTTCCACTCCAAGCCTAAAACCGCAACCGCACCTAACATCAGCATCCACAACCATCCTTTATCTGATGTTTTTTTCCAGGCAATCACAGTACCACCAACCTCCTGTGGCAGTTGAAACATCTGTTTCGTACGAGTGTGTTCTTCTTTTTGCTGAAGCAAGCGTTTCACCTGTAACTGCAGCCAGGCATCACTCCCTTCCGGAGGTCGTACAATCTGCAGATCCCGCATCTCTGTTCGTTCATATTCCTGACAGGAAAATACTGCTGTCAACCGTACGATCTGTCCACTTTTTGGAACATTCTGCAATACTACCGTTCCATCTTCCAGTAAAATGTCACCGGGATCTGTCTCATATGCAATCTGTACCAGATCACTCTGCATCGAAGACGGAAGCACCAGATTTCGATATACTGCATCTGCCGATTTATTCTCACCAAGGTACTGCGTTTCCCATTCAGAAACTGTTTTCTCCAACAGTTCTCTGACTTCTTTTCCGGAACGTTGCAATTCGTGAACTTCGATTTCCACATCATACTCTTTTCCACCGTGAGACTCGTAGGTAAACGTCTTTTGTTCAATGCCACTGCCCTCGCTTCCACGTGTCACCCAAAACGTATCATTCTGTGACTGTTCCAGCTGGCTCAATCCCATGATCAATGCCAGAATTCCGAACAGCACACCTGCCAGAATGCTGTATTTATGCTGTTGCAAAAACGTTCTTCCTGCATCGCTGTTCTTTGCTTTCATGCTCCGATCTCCATTTATTTCTGCCTCTTATATCGGAATTGTCATAATCTTTTCTGACCAGAAAAATGTTCCCACATACCCAAGCAGACAAATACTCATCACAATGACTCCTGCCGGATTTCCATATAAAGTACTGCTATACTCCGGTGAGCTGAGCGTGATAAAAAACAGGATTCCCGGCAATAGCAGCATCATCATTTTCTGTTCTGCACGTTTCGCTGCAATGCTTGTCTCGATTTCTCTCAAAATTTCACTTTTTTCCTGCATCCGCCTGCTTGTTTTTCTTATAATCTCTGTCAGATTTCCACCACTTCGTTTCACATACAGCAAGATTTCCGAAAACTGACAGATATCTTCATTATCACTGCGTACTGCAAATTCATGTAATAACTGTTCTACTGGTTCATTCATTCGTATTTTCTGATTCATCTGATAAAATTCCTGATAAATTTCTCCCTTATTTCCGTACAAATGCTCCAGTTCCTCCAATGCATATCTCCATGCGGATTCCAGAGAATATCCTGCTGTCAGCGCATCGGATACCGCCCGGATTGCTGACAGGAACTGCTGTTCCATACGTTTGTTTCGCATTTTTCGCACTTTTTCTTTTGTCCGATGTATGCAAAATGGGACAGATGCAGTCAAAATACAGAATCCCCACGCAGAACGGTAAAACAGAAATGCAATTCCCCCGCTTAAAAGTATGCCTTCCCCGACAGCCTTTCCTAATTGTCCTGCTGACAGTTTAATCACCTGATAATCTGTCAGCTTCTGTTCTTCTGCTTTTCTCTCAGTTTTTTTCATACGGAATCCCTTTTTCTTCCAGCTTTTTCCGATGATGAAGCTGATTTTCCTTTTTCCAGAAACCATGGATTTGCTCCCCCTTATATCCAGTTTCCTGGAATACAAACAGCGGATTTAACAGAATCTCCCCCTGCTGCATTCCATCAATTTCACTTATCTGAAGTACTTTTCTTGTTCTGTCACGCAATCTGCCAAGATGAATCAGTATATCGATTCCAGAAGCAATCTGCCTGCGAATTGCGGTCAAAGGCAGTTCCATCCCCATCAGGACCATCGTTTCCAATCGAAGCAACATATCTGCGCTGCTATTGGCATGCCCCGTGCTCAGGCTGCCGTCATGACCGGTATTCATAGCCTTTATATGGACTCCCTATGCCCTCATCATGCATAAATGCAATATCTGTACATAATATACAATGTATATAACGTTATTATCTTGCCATTTCACAGTTGCAAAAAGAA
>CABRZK010000109.1 GCA_902475415.1 uncultured Eubacterium sp. | reverse complement strand
CATGCGCAAAGCAGCAGATTATCTGCTTGGAAAACATGATTTTGCGGCTTTTTGCGGAAATGCAAAGATGAAAAAATCTACGGTGCGTACCATTCATGAGATAGAAATCAGACGGATTGGTGAGGAAATCCGTTTTACATATACCGGAAACGGATTTTTACAGAATATGATCCGAATTGTCACCGGCACACTGACAGATGTGGGCACAGGCGTATATCCACCGGAGCATGTTGCGGAGATTCTGGAGACAAAAGTGCGGGCAGAGGCCGGTCCGACCATGCCTGCCCAGGGACTGACACTCTGGGAAGTAGTTTATTAAGAACGGGAGTAAACAAGTGAAAGAAAAATGGGTGGTATCAGCGAAAAAGGCTGATTTTCAGGCAATCGGACAGCGGTTTGGCATCGATCAGGTTGTTGCAAGAATCATGCGAAACCGCGGACTGACTGATATGAAAGAGATGGATCGGTATCTGCATGGAGGCCGGGAAGATCTGCATGATCCGCATTTACTGAAAGATGTGGATCTGGCGGCAGAACTGATCCGTAATAAAATTACAGAAAAGAAAAAAATCCGTATTATCGGGGATTATGATATTGATGGCATTCAGTCGACTTATATTTTATACTGTGCCCTGCATCGCCTGGGAGCAGTGGCTGATTTCGTTATTCCGGACCGTATTCTGGACGGCTATGGACTGAATGAACATCTGGTGACAAAGGCGCATCAGGACGGGATTGATACAATACTGACCTGTGACAATGGAATCTCTGCCATTGAGCAGATTCATCTGGCCAAGTCCTTTGGAATGACCGTTGTGGTTACAGATCACCATGAAGTTCCGTTTACAGAGATCGATGGTGTGAGGACAGAAAAACGCAGTGATGCAGATGCTATTGTGAACCCAAAACAGAAAGATTGTCACTATCCATGGAAAGGATTGTGCGGTGCGGCAGTGGCATTTAAATTTGTGCAGGTACTATATGAACAGTCCGGGCTTGACGTGTCAGAAGCAGATTGTTTTATCGAGAATGCGGGATTTGCCACGGTGGGAGATGTCATGGAGCTGCAGGGTGAAAACCGGATTCTTGTAAAACTTGGATTGAAAATGCTCAATGAGACGACTAACATCGGAATGAAAGCACTGATCATGCAAAATAAACTGCAGATGGGAAACTTAAAGGGCTATGATATCGGCTTTCGTATTGGCCCGTGTCTGAATGCCAGCGGCAGACTGGAAACGGCGCGCCTGTCATTGCAGCTGTTGCTGTGTGAGTCGGAACCGGAAGCAGCAGTTCTGGCGCAGGAGATTGTAGAATTGAATGAAAGTCGGAAACTGCTGACGGCAAATGCTGTGGAACAGGCAAAAAAAATTGCCGGACAGGAAGCATATGCGAAGGATCGTGTTCTGGTGATCTTTCTGCCGGACTGTCATGAGAGCCTAGCAGGTATCGTGGCCGGAAGAATCCGTGAGGCATATCACCGCCCGACACTGGTTATTACCAGGAGTGAAAACGGGGCAAAGGGATCCGGTCGTTCCATCGAAGCGTATTCTATGTATGAGGAACTGTGTAAGTGTCAGCAGTATCTGACTCAGTTTGGCGGACATCCGATGGCCGCAGGTTTTTCACTGAAGGAGGAGGATATTGATGATTTCCGCAGAGCTTTGAATGAGGCGTGTACACTGACAGAGGAAGATCTGGTACCAAAAGTGGTGATCGATGTGCCGATGCCAATTGGTTATATTACGGAAGATCTGATCCGACAGCTGGAATATCTGGAACCTTTTGGAAAAGGAAATGAAAAACCGGTGTTTGCAGACCGAAATCTGACCATCGAGAGTATGCGTATTTGCGGAAAAGAAGGTCGTGTACTTCAGATGAAACTGAGGAATCATGCTGGTATTTCCGTGGATGCGGTATATTTTGGTGATCAGGAAGATATTTTGTTACCATTGAAAGAAAAATATGGTAGAGTAGTGGCACAGGATACACTTGCGGGCAGATGCATCCATAATGCATCGTTACATTTTACCTATTATCCGAAAATTGATACCTATTATTCAACGCCACGGATCAAATTGACATTGACAGGAGTATCAGCCTGAGGGCATACTACTTATAAATCAGATTTGTGCATGACATACAGCATGTGAGACTGTGATGATGTGGCGGAAAAGAGCAGGAAACGCTGCTTGTAACACGGAAAGTGATGAGCTTTCTGTGCAGAATGGAAAGGAGAAACCCTATGAAAGGATTTTTACGAAGAGGACTGGCAATTATTCTGGCTGCTGCCATGGTGATGGGACTTGGTATCAGCGCATTTGCGAAAGATGTAGACAGCGAAGCAAAGACACAGGTAACGATCGATGACGGTGAGAAACCATATATTTCCTTTGGCGCAGATCTGCGTGCAGATGAGAAGGCAAAAGTACTGGAACTTTTTGGTATTACGGAAGCTGATCTGGAGAAATGTGATGTGAATACTGTCACAAATGCAGAGGAGCATCAGTATCTGGACGAATATATTACCAATGACCATATCGGAAGTCGTGCGTTATCTTCCGTAGCGGTTATGAAAGCAAAAAAGGGAAGCGGAATTAAAGTTACGACCAAAAACATCAACTACTGTACCACAAGCATGTATGAAAATGCTCTGGCAACAGCCGGCGTGGAGGATGCGGATGTCATTGTAGTAGGACCATTTGATATGTCCGGTACAGCGGCACTGATCGGTGCCATCAAGGCATATTCCGGCATGACAGGCAAAGACGTGGATACAGATGTCATCGACGGTGCCATCAATGAGATCGTTGTAACCGGTGAAATCGGTGATGAGACTGGAAATACCGATGAAATCGCAGGTATGGTTGCTTATCTGAAAGATCAGGTGGGTGGTAAAAATCTGTCTGACAGTGAGATTACAGATGCCATTGATCAGGCTTCTGAAAAATTCAATGTAAGCCTGACACAGGATCAGATCGATCAGCTGCTTGCTTTGTTGAAAAAACTGCAGGGACTGAATCTGGACTGGGGCAATCTGAAAAATCAGGCACAGAACCTGTATGGCAAATTAAAAGATATGGGACTGAATATTGATACCGCAGAACTTGGCCAGCAGGCCCAGGGATTTTTTGCGAAACTGATCGCATTTATCAAGAGTCTGTTCAACAGATAAGAAAAGATGTCTGAATGCAAGTATGAGAGAACAGGTATCAGGCGTCGGAAGATTTTAAGGAAAAATCTGAGCGTATATAGAAGTAACTGGAGGAAATATGGAAGCATATACAGAATTTGCACAGGTCTACGAACAGTTTATGGACAATGTACCATATGAGACCTGGTGCGAAGGAATCAGCAGTATTTTGCAGGAAAACGGCATCCGGGATGGTCTGGTACTGGATCTGGGCTGTGGAACCGGAACGATGACACGTCTGCTGCGAAAAAAGGGATATGACATGATCGGTGTGGATGCATCCGCAGAAATGCTGGAAATTGCCAGAAACCATCCGGATGATGGAATTTTATATCTGCAACAGGATATGAGAGGATTCGAATTATATGGTACAGTGGCAGCCGTCGTATGTGTCTGTGATTCCCTGAATTATTTACTGGAGGAAGAAGATCTGGCCCAGGTATTTTCACTGGTGCATAATTACCTGGATCAGGATGGTGTCTTCATTTTTGATATGAATACGATCCACAAGTACCGGGATCTGATTGGTGATGCCACCATCTGTGAAAACCGTGAGGAAAGCAGTTTTATCTGGGAAAACTATTTTGATGAGGAGAGCAGTATCAATGAATATGCCCTCACATTATTTGTAAAACAGGAAAACGGGCTTTACGCCAGATATGAGGAGTTTCACTATCAGAAAGCCTATGAGCTGGAGCAGGTGGCAGAATTGCTGAAAGAAGCAGGGCTGACACTGGTGGCGGTCTGCGGGGAAGGCACTACCGAAGAGCCTGGCGTGGACTGTGAGCGTGCGTATTTTGTCGCAAAGCGGACACAACCGCACATTTTTTAAATGAATCATGAGATTTCTGTTTTTCAGCTGAAAGGAAGATGCCAGCTTGCGTTGTTCAGGCTCATGCACCAGCTCTCGCATGAGTTTGATCTGAACTTTCTATCTCAGAGAAAAGCGGAAACATACAAATACAGAAATAAGAAAAGGAATGAGAACGATGGAAGATTATATTGTAAGAGCAACGGCGGCGGATAGTTCGATTCGTGCCTTTGCCATGACTTCAAAAGGAATTGTTGAGGAAGCTCGTCAGCGTCACAATACCAGCCCGGTTGTAACGGCAGCGCTGGGACGTCTGCTGACTGGTGGCGCTATGATGGGTGTAATGATGAAAGGAGACAAGGATCTGCTGACCGTTCAGATTCAGTCTGGTGGTCCGATGAAAGGAATGACAGTCACAGCAGATGCACATGGACATGTCAAAGGATACCCGGTTGTGGCAGATGTCATGCTGCCGCCAAACAAACAGCACAAACTGGATGTCGGTGGAGCAGTCGGTGTCGGTATGATGCGTGTCATCAAAGACATGGGACTGAAGGAGCCATATGTGGGAACTACGGTGCTGCAGACCAGTGAGATCGCAGAAGATCTGACCTATTATTTTGCAACTTCAGAGCAGGTTCCTTCTTCTGTTGGACTTGGCGTACTGATGAATAAAGATAATACTGTCCGTCAGGCCGGAGGATTTATCATCCAGCTGATGCCATTTACCGATGAGAAGATCATTGATGCACTGGAGAAAAAACTTTCCGAAATTACATCCGTCACCAATTTGCTGGAAGAGGGACATACACCGGAAAGCATGCTGGAGTACATTCTGGGAGATTTCGGCGTAGAGATCACGGATAAGATTCCGGCATCTTTTTACTGCAACTGCTCCAAGGAGCGTGTAAAAAAAGCAATCATCAGTATCGGAAAAAAAGATCTGAATGAAATGATCGCAGAGGGTAAACCAATCGAAGTAAAATGCCATTTCTGTAATACGGCGTATACATTTAGTGTAGAGGAATTAAAGGAGATCGTACGCAGATGAGACAGGGATTTATCAAAGTAGCGGCGCTGACACCGAAGGTGACAGTAGCTGATACGAAAACAAACCGGGAAGAAATCTGCCGTTTGATGGACGAGGCAGAAGAAAAAGGTGCCAAAATTCTGGTTTTTCCGGAACTTTGCATTACAGGATATACCTGTGGAGATCTGTTTTATCAGCAGATCCTTCTGCGGGAGGCAAAAAAAGAACTGCTGGCCATTGCAAAATATACCGAACGCAAAGACTATCTGGTTTTTGTAGGCCTTCCGCTAGAATATAACGGCAAATTGTATAATGTGGCAGCAGCAGTAGCTCAGGGAAAAGTACTTGGTCTGGTGCCAAAAACACATATTCCAAACTATAACGAATTCTATGAGCGCAGGCATTTTGCACCGGGCATGAAACAGCCGGTTCCGGTGGCTCTGGATGAGGACACCATTGTTCCGATGGGCACAAAAATCCTGTTCCAGTGCAGACAGATGCCGGAACTGAAGATCGCGGCAGAAATCTGTGAGGACGTATGGGCACCAAACCCTCCGGGAGTAGAGCATGCCCTGGCAGGTGCTACGCTACTGGTCAACCTCTCCGCCAGCGATGAGACAACCGGAAAAGATATGTACCGCAAGAGTCTGGTGACTGGTCAGTCCGGCCGCCTGATCTGTGGCTATATCTACTGTAGTGCCGGGGATGGAGAATCTACTCAGGATGTGGTTTATTCCGGTCATAATCTGATCGCAGAGAACGGAACCTTACTGGCTGAATCGAAACGTTTCTGCAATGAAAGTATTTACACAGAACTTGACATTGCCAGACTGAATGAAGAACGTCGCCGGATGAGCACTTTTATGACATCTGAAGAGTCTTATATCAGTATTGAATTCAGTCTCAGGGAAGAAGAGACAAAACTGACCCGTTTTGTAGATCCGGCACCATTTGTACCGGGAAATAAAGCAGATCGTGAAAAACGCTGTGAAGAAATCTTTATGATCCAGGCCATGGGATTGAAAAAACGTCTGGAGCATACCCATGCGGCAACGGCCGTTGTCGGTATTTCCGGTGGACTGGATTCTACCCTTGCCCTGCTGGTTATGGTAAAAGCCTTTGACCTGCTTGGAAAAGACCATAAGGATATCATTGCCGTAACAATGCCTGGATTTGGAACCACAGACCGTACTTATGACAATGCAGTCAGTCTGATCCATTCCCTTGGGGCAACCTTCCGGGAAGTAAGTATCGTTGACTCTGTTCGGGTACATTTTAGAGATATCGGACAGGATGAGTCCGTGCATGATGTAACTTATGAAAATGGACAGGCCAGAGAACGTACCCAGATTCTGATGGATATCGCAAATAAGAGCGGTGGCATGGTCATCGGAACCGGGGATATGTCAGAACTTGCCCTTGGCTGGGCTACTTACAATGGCGATCATATGTCCATGTATGGAGTCAACACATCGGTACCGAAGACACTGGTGCGCCATCTGGTGCGTTATTATGCGGATACATGCGGAGATGAGACATTGCAGCGCGTGTTGTATGATGTGCTGGATACACCGGTAAGCCCGGAACTTTTACCACCGGAGGATGGAAAAATTTCCCAGAAGATATCGTGGGACCGTATGAATTACATGATTTCTTCCTGTATTACATTCTGAGATTCGGATGTACACCGAAAAAGATTTATCGTCTGGCAAAATATGCCTTTGCAGGCACTTATGATACAGAAACGATACAGAAATGGCTGAAGACATTTTACCGCAGATTTTTCAGTCAGCACTTCAAACGATCCTGCCTGCCGGATGGTCCGAAAGTCGGAACGGTAGCGGTATCACCGCGTGGAGATCTGCGTATGCCATCAGATGCAAGTGCAGCAATCTGGATGGAAGAACTGGATCATCTGGAAGAGGAAGAACAGCCAAAAGTACAGGGAATTCTCGGTGGCAGCTGGGAAGAATTTGCAGCCCGCATGAAAGCCGGCGAATAGATCAGGTCGAATGCTAACAGCAATATTGTACCAGTGACTGACAGCCGGAGACATCAGCATGGATCATGTGGAGCATGCGCAGACCGGCAAGATACAGCTCCTGTAAAAAGATACGTTTGTATTCATTTTGCAATAGCTGATGCGAGGTGTTCAGATAATGTTGTGTCTGACCATGACGGACAGCTTCCAGGAACTGGATATTATAAGGAAAATGCAGGATGGAATGTTCCGGAATCCGATACTGCTGACACAGGGAAAGACTTTCCTTTTCCAGACATGGAAAATAGTCCAGCATTGCATAACAGACTCTTGGAAATTTGATTCGCTGTTCGCAGAAAAAAGAATAAAAATAAGTAGAAATAACAGGCAGACCAACGACAACAAGGTCTGCCTGTTGTAGTAAATGCATTGTGCGTGCATCCTGATGGGACTGAAAGTCAATACATTGAATATCGCCAAATTGCTGAAAAAATGGAATAAAATAATCCAGATAAAACTGTGGGTGCAGGGATGGAACCGGTGTCCAGAATGCTATAATATAAGATTTTTTCATAATAGAATCAGAAAGATAAAGATAATTATATTATAATCATAGTTTGATATGCTGTAAAGAAAATTTTTAAGGTTTTGAAGACGAAAACGGAAAATCTTTCCTCAAACGCTAAACGTTCACTACCCTCACT
>CABRZK010000108.1 GCA_902475415.1 uncultured Eubacterium sp. | reverse complement strand
ATCGGTGATAACATAGTTGATGGTAACTTCTGCAGCTGTTCCTGCAGTTGTCGGTACAGCAAAAATCGGCACACATTTATTTTTTGTCGGTGCAACTCCTTCCAGACTTCTGACATCAGCAAATTCCGGATTGTTAATAATGATACCAACTGCTTTTGCCGTGTCCATGGAAGATCCTCCACCGATTGCAATGATATAGTCTGCACCGGATTTTTTGTATGCTTCCACACCACTCTGCACGTTTTCAATGGTTGGATTTGGTTTGATATTAGAGTAAAGTTCATAATCCAGTTTGTCTGCTTCCAGCACATCCAGGACTTTCTGTGTTACCCCAAATTTTACAAGATCCGGATCAGAACATACAAACGCTTTTTTGTATCCTCTTCCTTTTGTCTCTGTAGCAATCTCTGCGATTGCGCCTGCACCATGATAAGATGTTTCGTTTAACACAAATCTGTTTGCCATTACAATGATTCTCCTTTTCTTTTACTTTGCCTTCATCATAGTCTATTTTTGATTTCTCGAAAAGACTCTTATTTGTGCAAAAAAATGTCCTTATTTGCACTTATAACGCAGTTCCTTTTTCAGGCACATAAAACTGATTCATATCCATGTGTTCCAGCTTTAACAATTCTATTTTTTTATCAATTCCCCCTGCATAACCTGTCAGATTTCCATTGGTTCCCACTACTCTGTGGCATGGCACAATAATTGAAATCGGATTGTGCCCGACCGCACCGCCAACTGCCTGTGCAGCCATTCGCTTTAATCCCCGCTTTTTGGCAATACATGCTGCAATTTCTCCATAAGTCATGGTTTTTCCATAAGGAATCGTCAACAAAATGCTCCAGACTTCCTGCCGGAACTCGGAACCATTTTCCATAGAAAGTGTCGGCGTAAAATCTGGCATTTTCCCGGAAAAATAAATATCCAGCCACTGCCTGGTCTCTCTGAAAACCGGTAATTCTTCCTCTTTCTTTTCTTTTTGCAAAGTTGCGCCAAAATACTTTTGTCCATCAAACCATAACCCTGTCAATGCCTTTCCATCACTGGCCATCGTAATACTCCCAAGTGGTGAATGATAATGCTGTATATACTCCATCCTGTCATCTCCTTATCTGCCAGTTATCACCCCAATGTTTCTGCTTTATTTCAAATCAAACGCACATGAGGCTTGATACGTAATTCTGATCAACGCAAGCTGACATCTTCTTCTCAGAATCAGTTTACCATAATTTTACAATTTTTGCGTTTTCTCTGACAAAAAAATTGTCAAATAATTCAAAACACTATATAATAGGACAGGTATTATTGGAATACTCAATTTTAACTGTGCTGCATCTGGAAATGCAGCAGATTCCGGGCGGTTTTCGCATGCCGGACGGACATTATGAAGACATTATTTCTCATTATTACGTTTTATAAGCAGGAGAACTATGATTCGAAATTTAGACTATAACATCACAAAAAAGGAAGGTACGATTCTCCAGTTTTTAAAGAGCAAAGGCTACTCTTCCAATTTAATCGTACATTTAAAGAAAACACCGGAAAGCATTTTAAAAAACGGTGTCTGGAGTTATGTCAGCGAACCTCTTTCCGCCGGAGACCTGTTAAAAATTCATATTGAAGAAAAGAAAGGTTCCGAAAACATTGTTCCAAACAAGATGGATTTATCTATTTTATATGAAGATGAAGATATTCTGGTGATTGACAAACCGTCAAATATGCCAATCCACCCTTCCATCAACCATTATGAGCATACACTGGCAAATGGTGTCCTGTGGTATTATTCCAGCCAGAACATTCCTTACACTTTTCGCTGTATCACAAGACTGGACCGTGATACCACCGGTGTCACACTGCTGGCCAAGCATATGCTCTCAGCCTCTGTCCTGTCAAAAGCTATGCAGCAAAAGCAAATTCAAAAAGAATATCTGGCTCTTTGTGATGGCATTATTTCAGAATCCGGCACCATCAACGCGCCCATCTACCGGGCTGCGGATTCTGTCATTGAACGCTGTGTAGACTTCGAAAAAGGTGACTCTGCCATTACACATTTTTCCCGCGAACAGACAAATGGACGAATTTCTCTGGTACGGGTCAGACCGGAAACCGGACGTACCCATCAGATCCGGGTTCATATGCAATACATCGGGCATCCACTTTTAGGTGACTTTTTGTATCACCCGGAAGATCATTCCATGAACCGACAGGCGTTGCACTGTGCCTCCCTGACTTTTGCCCATCCAATTACCGGTGAAAGATTAACATTTAACGCCAAACTGCCGGAAGATATGAAGCAGCTTCTGTCTCAGACATAGCAATCTGATCTGAGACGGAATGTTTTCTCATACCTTCCGGCAGTATTCTTTTTGTCTTCATTCAATGCATGCTCTTAAAGTTTGTTATGTACGATCTACTGTATGTATACGCAACAGCTCATGCAAACGAATCGTTCCGGCTATACTTCTCCCTTCAGGAGCTTTCAGAACCGCATGTATACGGTTGCACTTTTCTTATCAAAAAGACCCTTGATGATTTTACTTGTTATGAAGCACTTCTCTCCGGATATAATCAAAAGTTACATCTTCGCCTTTCTCTGCCAGCATATACAGAAGTTTTTCCAGTAATTCCCTTACTTCCGGATGCATGATATGGCGATCTTTCCCGTGCAGATAATATTCCAGCGCACTGCGATCCGTATATTTTTCCTTCTGATAATTCTTCGAAGCGGACATACGATCGATAAACATTTCCACCACATATTTATCCGGCATACGCATTCCGATCATTGCCGGTTCCGGCGGGAAACCATAATCAATCCAGTATTCCATATGATGTTTGTTGCGGCCTTTGTGATGCAACCATGCCGAAGAATAACCTTTATCCTTTCGCTCCGCATTGTTCGGACTGACATCCCCCTGATAATATTTACAACCAACCAGGAACTCCGATGGCATATATTTTGACAGATCATGCAATAATCCCTGCTTATAAAGACCTACCCGAAAGCAGCCTTTCATGACCAGCATTTTATGATGATTAATCGTTTTTAAATGTTTCCAGAATTTCAAACTACATGCCTCCTGTTATCGCCTGTACCCACATCCATACTGCATTTTCCAACTAATTGTACTGCCAGTAGACTATTTCATTTTTCTCAAAGAAACAACTGTGTCTGAATCACATGTAAAATCAGCAAATGCACCGGATAAAACGTATAAAATACATACTTTGCAGATGGGCCTTTCCGTCCATTATACAAAAGAATTGGCAAAAAGGCAATCACACCCGGCATCTCTACCGTTCCAAAGAACATTACGGAAATAATCACAAACGCCACCGTCTGTACAAGCACCTTATTATGGGCGAGCCAAATAAAATAAATCAGCAAAATACCACCTGCACCATAATCGGTCTGCAAAGCCTGCGCCACACAGGCACAGACAGCTACAATGACCAACTGCCAGATCATCGGCACAGGCTGCCCTTCCACCAGACCGTTCCTGCTCGAACTGTTTTTATGTAAATTTACATAAGATGCTCCATTTTGTATCAGATCTAACATAACTAGTCCAATCGTCAGCGTCCAGAACACATTCTGCGACCAGATGTTGACAACCTGTTCTGAAAAAGTCAGATCAAAGGGAATCTCCGAAATCAGTGCAAACAAAAACATACGCAGTTCATATTTGCGGATTTTACGGGTATGAATACTTCCCTCCACAAGTAAAAATACAAATATCGGGAACGATATCCGTCCGATATACCGAAAAGCCATCTCTGTCGGAAACAGCACGGCTCCCACATGATCAATCACCATCGTGACAATGGCAATCATCTTTAACGTAAAACTATTGATACATTTATAATTATGATTCACGAAATTCTCCTTTCAATCGTCTGTTTACATTGGTGCACAAATCGTACTGATCGTCCACGTTTTCACACAGTTACTGTTTTATCTGGCAAATGCCTGTTTTCTGTTTTTTAACTGTGCCTATTATCTTACCATAAATCCTGTGATCTGTAACGATGATTTTTCATTACAACTCACTCGCAATGTCATTCAGCGTATGATCTAAACAACATTGCGAGCGAACAGTAACGATTTTACTTTACGCATTCTATATTGCAGCTTCACCTTGCGTCCTGATTCCATTTGGTATAAGATAAAAGATATCGATAAACGAATTATTGATTTTGATTGAATATATATCCGGAGGATTTTTATATATGAACATTGCAATCATCACTGGTGCATCCAGTGGCCTTGGACGGGAATTTGCCTGGCAGATCTGTCAGAATTATGCTGATGAAATTGATGAAATCTGGCTGATTGCCAGAAGAAAAGAACCACTGCTTGCCCTGGCACAGGAAATTTCTGCCACCGGAATCTGTACCGGTGCTGCCATGCCAATGGATATCACAGATGAAGAACAGATGCAGGATTTTCAGGATAAACTGGAGATTGATGCTCCAACCGTTAAATATTTGGTCAATGCGGCCGGTCTTGCTAAAATCGGTGGATCATTCACACTGCAGCCGGAAGAACTGACGCATATGATCGACCTAAACTGCAAAGCAGCCGTACACATGACAGCGATCTGTATGCCACACTTCAGCAAAGGCTCCCGCATTTTGCAGATTTGTTCCACAGCCGGATTTCAGCCAATGCAGGGATTAAATGTATACGCTGCGTCAAAAGCTTTTTTGCTGAGATACAGTCAGGCTCTGCGCTGGGAACTGATTGGAAAACAGATTTACGTGACAGCCGTCTGTCCCTACTGGATCAAAGATACGGAATTCATCGGTGTTGCCAAAGATACGGATAATCCGAATGCAGTTCATGCCGTACATCATTTTCCCCTTGCTTCCAAAACAAAATCAGTGGTACGTCTTGCATTACTTGATAATAAACTTGGCCTCTGGGTATCCACCCCAGGACCGGTCTGTTTTGTGCATCGACTTTTCTGCAAAATCATGCCACCGATAGTTTCTATGGGCTGGTGGGAATTGGTACGTCGCGTATAGGAAATTTCTGTGCAAAATTATCATTAAAAATAAAACGGATACTGAGGAGAAGAATGTTATGACAATACGAACCGCTACCATCAATGACCTGGATGCCATCACCGCCGTAGAAGCAGAGTGTTTTCCACCTGCCGAAGCTGCCTCCAGAGAAGAATTTGCTTCCCGTCTTGCATACTATGCCGACCATTTCTGGCTGATGTTTGAAGGAGATAAACTTATTTCTTTTGTGGACGGATTTGCCACGGATGAAGATACACTAACCGATGAAATGTTTCATGATGCCAGCTTACACAACCCGGGCGGTGCATGGCAGATGATTTTCGGAGTCAATACGCTCCCTGCTTACCGGAACCACGGATATGCCGGGGAACTGATAAAAGCTGCCATCGCCGATGCCAGAAAACAAAAACGTAAAGGACTGGTCTTAACCTGCAAAGAAGAAAAATTACATTACTATGGCAAATTTGGTTTTGAGAATGAAGGACTGTCCGGATCCGACCACGGAGGGGCTACCTGGTATCAAATGAGGATTACGTTTTAGGAATAAAAAAATAAATGCCTCCCGGATTAAATCCCCGGAAGGCATTTTTTATGCATTTTTACATTTTCCACCGAAAGAATAAAATGCTGTTGGCTCAATACATAAACCACCAAAACGATCTTCTTTCACTAAAATTTACGGAATCTTGCATACCGTTCTTCTGCAAGCATTTCCGGTTTCTTATTAAGATTTTCTGCAAGGAATCCACGAATTCTGTTTTTCATATCTCTGCTCAGTTCCACCAAATTGTCTGCACAGGCCGGTGTCGGCTCATCAATGACATCATCCACGATTCCCATTTCCAACAACTCTTTTGCTGTTACTTTCATGAGATCTGCTGCTTCCGGTGCACGCTTTCCATCTTTCCAGAGAATCGATGCAAAACCTTCCGGAGAAAGAATGGTATAGGTTGCATTTTCCATCATCCAGACCTGATTACCCACCGCCAGAGCCAGTGCTCCGCCACTGCCACCTTCACCGATGACAATGCTTAATACCGGCACTTTCAGAGCAGCCATTTCATACAGGTTTCTGGCAATCGCCTCACCCTGTCCGTGTTCTTCGGCTTCCAGTCCCGGGAAAGCACCCGGTGTATCAATAAAGTTGATGATCGGACGGTGGAATTTTTCTGCCTGTTTCATCAGACGCAGTGCCTTCCGATATCCTTCCGGAGACGGCATTCCAAAGTTTCTGCTGATATTTTCTTTCGTTGTACGGCCTTTCTGCTGCCCGATTACAGTTACCGGACATTCATCCAGGTAAGCGATTCCGCCTACGGTTGCTCCATCATCGTCGACATGACGGTCTCCGTGGAATTCCTCAAAATCACTGAAAATCTCATGAATATAATCCAAAGCCGTCAGTCGCTCGGATGCTCTGGCTGCCATTACACGATCCCAGGCTGTCATTTTTGCCTTTTTCTCATGATGTGTATGTGCCAAAGCGGATACATCAAAAGCTTCCAGTGTATCGGCAGAGGCTTTCTGTGTATGCATGTGGAGTAAACGGGCTAACGTATCCTTCATTTCTTCTCGACGGATAATTCCATCAATCAGACCATGTTCTACCAGAAATTCCGCACGCTGGAATCCTTCCGGAAGTTTTTGTCCGATTGTCTGCTCAATGACACGCGGGCCGGCAAAGCCAACCAGTGCCCCCGGCTCAGCCAGAATGATATCCCCAAGCATGGCAAAACTTGCTGTCACACCACCAGTTGTCGGATCGGTAAGCACAGAAATATATAACAGTCCTGCATCAGAATGTTTCTTTAATGCTGCTGATGTCTTTGCCATCTGCATCAGAGAAACCATGCCTTCCTGCATGCGGGCACCTCCGGAACAGCAGAAAATAATAACCGGGAGTTTCATTTCCGTTGCTTTTTCTACCGCACGGGTGATTTTTTCTCCTACCACATATCCCATACTTCCCATGAGGAAACGCGCATCACATACTGCGATCACGGTCTTTTCCCCTTTGATGGTACATACACCAGTTGTCACAGCTTCATCAATATGAAGTTTTTCCTTTAATCCGTCCAGTTTTTCCGGATAGCCCGGATAATCCAATGGATTTGCTGTCTCAAGACCGGTATCCCATTCCTCAAAAGACTGCTTGTCTGCTACCATGCGCAATCTTCGTTTTGTGGAAAGACGGAAATATTTGCCGCATTTATAACAGGTATAATGATTATGAACCACATCTTCTTTATAAAGTAATTCCCCGCATGCATCACACTTGATCCACATGCCCTCCGGAATGTCCTGTTCTTTTCGCGGAACTGTAATATAGTTTGTTTTCTTAAACTTTAACACTATGCTTCACCTTTGTTTTCAAAATACGTTTCAATAAAACTGGTTGTAATGTTTCCGGACTGAAATACCGGATGTGTAATAATGTCGTACTGATAATCCAGATTTGTGATAATTCCGTCAATATTGACTTCACCCAGCGCACTGCGCATTTTATCAATCGCTGTCTGTCTGTCTTTTCCATATACAATGATTTTTGCGATCATGGAATCATAGTTTGGCGGGATTGTATAACCGGTATAAATGGCGGAATCAATACGGACGCCGTTTCCTCCCGGCAAATGCAGATATTCGATTTTTCCCGGACAAGGCATAAAGTTCTTTGCCGGATTTTCTGCATTCAGACGACATTCAATGGCATGTCCTGTAATG
>CABRZK010000107.1 GCA_902475415.1 uncultured Eubacterium sp. | reverse complement strand
TGATTTTGACAGAATCGTGTTAGCCTCACGGTTCATTTCCTGTGCAATAAAATCAAGTTTGCGGCCAATGCCTTCATCACCATCCAGCGCATTTAACATGGATGTAATATGATTTTTCAGACGAACAGTCTCTTCATCCGTACAGATTTTGTCTGCAAACAAAATAATTTCTGTGGACAAACGTGCCTCATCTATCTGGGTATCTCCCAGCAGCTCGTTTACTTTTTCTTCCAGCTTTGCACGATATTCCTTTAAAATTTCAGGTGCTCTTGTCTCTACTTTATCTACATTGCTTTTCATGTGATGCAGCTTTTCTACCAGATCCGCTTTCAGATGTTCGCCTTCTGCACAACGCGTAGAAACAAACTGACTGCAGGCCTCACGAATTGCCTGCTCAAGCTGTGTCCATAATTCTTCCTCATCCGGAGACTGTTCTTCCATTGTCAATACTTCCGGATATCTGGACAATGTACTTACACGGATATCATTTTCCAACTGCAGTTCCTGAGCCATCTGCTGTAAATAGCCAAGGTATTCTCTTGCAATTGCAGCATTATATTTGACCGCCATTGTCTGTTCGGAAAAATCTTCATAAGTAATGAATACATCTACTTTTCCACGCTGCATATATTCTTTTAACAGACTGCGAATAGCAGCTTCAAAAAAATTAAGCTTCTTCGGCATCCGGATATTGATATCAAGGTATCTGTGATTTACGGATTTTAATTCAACCGTGATCTTTCTCTTTTCATTGGAAAGTTCACAGCGTCCAAATCCTGTCATACTTTTTATCATGTGTCTGCACCTGCTTTATCTCGAATTCTTATTATACAAAAAAGTATCCTGTTTCGCATAATCAATTTATTATAAAATGTTTTTCTCAGGAAGTCAAATATTTCCGCGTTCCTTTTTCTTCATATCTTTAAATTGCAGAAATACAAACCAGATTGTGATAACAGCTGCCGCAAGATCTGCAATCGGGCCGGCATACATGACACCATCAATTCCCATAAATACCGGAAGAATCAGTATCAATGGTAAAAGGAACATAATCTGACGTGTCAATGATACGATCATACCAAGCTTTGCCTTTCCAATGGATGTAAAAAATCCGGAAGACATTGGCTGGATACCATTGATAAATGTCATAAACATAAAAATGCGGAAGTAACGTTCTGCAAAGTGGAAATATGCTTCGCTTCCACCGCCAAACAGAGAAATGATCTGTCGTGGGAATAGCTGGAAGCAGGCAAAAAATACAACACCGGCGATAATCGCTGCTGTGGCCGCTTTGCGATATGTCTCACGAACCCGGCTAAACTGTTCCGCTCCATAGTTAAAGCCAAAAATCGGCTGACATCCCTGGGAGATGCCGATTCCAATAGACATAAAGATCATATTAACTTTGGAAATAATGCCTGCACAGGCGATTGGAATATCAGCACCATAATCAGAAGATGCACCGTATTTACGCAAAATATTATTCATTGTGATCTGTACGATTGCCATTGCTACCTGATTAATTCCGGAAGCAAGACCAAGGGCTGCAATTTCCTTCAGGTAGATCCCCTTTGGTATCAACTGCTGTCTGGTCAGTTTCATTTTGGAGAATTTCCAGAAATAAATAAGGATCATAATTCCGGAAACAACCTGTCCCAGTACCGTTGCCCAGGCAGCTCCTTTGATTCCCCAGTGACATACAAAAATAAATAATGGATCAAGAATCGTATTGATAATTGCACCGGTCAGCATGCAGGCCATGGAAAAAGAGGGGCTTCTGTCAGCACGTACCAGATGACATCCACCTGTCGTTAAAGTAAGAAACGGAATACCGATTGCTGTAATTCCCGTATAGTCAATGGCATAAGGAAGTACTTCTTCCGTAGCTCCAAATATATGCATGAGAGGTTCCAGAAAAATCAGTGTGACTGCAGCAATGATCACGCCACAGATTACCAGCATCGTCAATCCGTTTCCGGCATAATTTTTTGCCTCTTCCGTGTGACCTGCACCGGATTTCAGATTATAATTGGAAGCACTTCCGATGCCAAGCAACAATGCGACAGCTGTACAGATAATATTTACCGGGAAAGCAATATTTGTTGCTGCATTTCCAAGCACGCCAACACCCTGCCCGATGAAAATCTGATCAACGATATTATATAAAGAACTGACCATCATACTGATAATGGCCGGGATCGTAAATTTCAAAATCAGGGAACTTACCTTTTGAGTGGCAAGGGGATTCTTCTCTTCTGTTTGCATTTCTCAGACTCCTTTTCATAATAATTTTTCAAATACATTTTTCTTTTCACAGACAAACTTTCAATATAATAACACACGATCTATGTTTTTTCCAGTTTTAATTTGCTTTTTATATAAATTCATGCTACCATTTCTTACAGTTTATTTCAATCATTCAAATACAGATTAGCAGTCTGAACAATCCGATTGGATGATTGTTTCAAATATTGCGAAACATTTCGTATTAGTTAGGAGGAGTTTTATGGCTCTTGATGGTATTGTAGTTGCCAGTCTGGCAAAAGAATTACAGGAAAATTTCACGAACGCGCGTTTGAGCAAGATTGCACAGCCGGAAAAGGATGAATTACTTCTTACTTTAAAAGGGGCATCCGGGCAAAAACGTCTGCTTTTATCCGCCAGTGCATCCCTGCCGTTAATCTATATTTCAGATAAAAATAAGCCCAGTCCGATGACTGCCCCGAATTTCTGTATGTTGCTGCGCAAGCATGTGGCAAACGGAAGAATTACTTCCATCACTCAGCCGGGGATGGAACGTATTATCGTATTTGAGATTGAACATCTGGATGATCTTGGTGATCTCCGGCATAAAAAGTTAATCATTGAGCTGATGGGAAAACACAGCAATATTATCTTCTGTGATGAAAATGATATGATCCTTGACAGCATTAAGCATATTTCCGCACAGGTAAGTTCCGTGCGTGAGGTTCTTCCGGGACGCACCTACTTCATTCCGGCACAGCAGGATAAAATCAATCCATTGGAAGAAACAAAGGAACATTTCATGGCTCACGCATTGCAGAAACCGGTCAGTGCCGCAAGAGCGATTTATACATCTTATACCGGCATCAGTCCATTGGCCGCCAATGAATTCTGCTATCGCGCCGGTGCGGACGGGGATGCGTCCTGCGCTTCTCTGACCGCAACCGAGCAGCAGAAACTGGCAGATGTTTTTCTGGCTGCCATGACTGATATTCGAGAGGGACATTTTTACCCGAATATTATTATGCATCAGGAAGAACCAGTTGAATATGCGGCAATTCCGCTGACATCTTACGCAGCAGATACCATTATTCCTTACGATTCCATCTCGGAAGTACTGGAAAATTATTATGCGCAGCGAAGCCTGTACACCCGTATGCGCCAGAAGTCAGCCGATCTGCGTCATGTAATTAATACATTGTTGGAACGAAACCGCAAAAAATATGATCTTCAGAAAAAGCAGTTAAAGGATACAGAAAAACGGGAAAAATACAAGGTCTACGGCGAACTGATCCATACTTACGGATATCAGCTGGAAGAGGGATGCAAAGGATTCGACGCATTGAATTATTATACAAACGAAACAATCCATATTCCGTTAGATGCTACGCTCTCGCCAATGGACAATGCCAAGAAATACTTCGACCGGTACGCAAAATTAAAACGTACTTACGAGGCACTGACCGATCTGATTGAAGATACCCAGATTGAAATTGAACATCTTGATTCCATTGCTACAGCTCTTGATATTGCAGAAACAGAAGCTGACCTGCAGCAGATCAAGGAAGAAATGATGGAAAGCGGTTATATCAAACATAAATATTCCAAGAAAAAGACGCAGGGAAAAAGCAAACCTTACCACTACCGCTCTTCTGACGGATTTGATATCTATGTCGGAAAAAATAATTTCCAGAACGATGAGCTGACTTTTAAATTTGCGGAAGGTAATGACTGGTGGTTCCACGCAAAAGGCATGCCAGGGTCTCATGTTCTGGTAAAAACAAAAACCGGAGATATGCCCGATCGCACTTTCGAAGAAGCCGGACGTTTGGCAGCATTTTATTCTAAAGGTCGTGACAACGAAAAAGTCGAAATCGACTATTTGCAGAAAAAGAACGTCAAGAAACCCAATAAAGCAAAACCGGGATTTGTTGTTTATTACACAAATTACTCACTTACAATTCAACCGGATATTACCGGATTGGAACTGGTTTCAGATTAATTACAACTCATAATAGACAAAAAGAATCTGCCCAATGGACAGATTCTTTTTATTGCATACTGGATATAATAAGCAATTCTACCGCCAGCTGATCGGCCATTTGTCCGGTTTTGATATTTTCTTCGGTCTGTACGCAATCACGCACGATTTCTATCAGTCTTTTTCCCTCGAACGCTCTTGCCTGCCCGGAATATTTGCGAACCGCAAATTCCGGTACGCCGACTTTGGAAGCCATGGCTTTATAATCAAAACCACCGCCTGTCATTTCCTTTAACTGCATCAGAATCTGAAAATGTCTTGTCACGAGAAATAATATCCGCATGGCAGGTTCCTTCAGCATCAGAAGATCGTAATACAGATCCAGTGCTTTCTTTGATTCTTTCCGCCCGATGGCATCCACCATATCAAAAATCTTACCGTTGATCTGATTCGCACAGATAGCTTCTACGTCCTCTGCTTCAATTACTTCTTTTTCCATGGTATAACAAAGAAGTTTTTCCAGTTCCTGTGTGATCAGTTCCATATCATTTCCGGTTTTGCTCAAAAATAATTCCATCACCGGGCGTGTGATCTTTTTATTTTCTTTTTTCAGCATTCCGAGAATCCACTGCATCAGTGTCGCTTCGGTCTGGCGTTTAAATTCAACGACACTGCCCGCCTTTTTCACCTGCTTATACATTTTGCCACGTTTGTCTACTTCTTCCTCCACAAAAATAAAATAAGAGGTCTCCGGTAACTCGGACATATAGGCAGCCAGATTTTCGGTACTCTTTTTGAAAAATCCACTGTTTTCCACAAGAATCACTCTTCGCTCTGCAAAAAAAGGAAGTGTTTCTGACAGATCGATCAGCGCTTCCGGACGAATATCTTTTCCGGAAAACACGGAAGTATTCATGGTATCCCCTTCCGCTGACAATGCATTTTTCAGCCGGGCTTTATACTGCTGGATCAGATAAGGTTCTTCCCCATATAGTAAATAACAATGTTTAAAATTTCCTGTTTTTAAATCTTCCTGTAATGTTTTCATGAATAAAAGTATAATATGAATCGAAAAAAAACACAAGGCAGGAAAGAAAAATCTCGCCTGCCCTTTCAAACAATTACTGATAAATATGAAATCGTTATTTTCTGTACCAAATTTATCTTGAGTTACTGCTCTTTTTTGCTGTCATTTCATATACGGAATGTATATTGTTCAAACACCGATTTTATCAGCCTCCAAGTTCAACCATGCGGTGAATGCATCTTCCGGCACCTTCAATAATATGATCCGGAAGTTCGATTTCTTCGCCGCCACAGCCTTTCAGGCAATTATAGATATCCATCAATGTCGTTACTTTCATGTTCATACAGGTAAGCTGTACCGTTAACGGATAAAACTGTTTCTCCGGACAGTCAAACTGCAGATGCTGAACGATGCTGTTTTCCGTTCCGATGATAAATTCCCTGTGATCTGATTTTTTTGCAAAATTCATGATGCCTGTGGTTGAACCGATGTAATCTGCCTGCTCAACAACTTCCTGACGACATTCCGGATGAACCAGAAGTAATGCATCCGGATGAAGTGCTCTGGCTTTTCTGACATGATCTGCTGTTACAATCATATGACGTGGACATCCACCAGTATAAAAAGTAAATTCTTTCTCCGGAATCTGCTCTGCCACATAACGTCCCAGATTTGGATCCGGTACAAACAGAATCTTGTCCGCATCCAGTTTCTTACAGATTTCTACGGCAGATGAGGAAGTTACACAGACATCACATTCTGTTTTTAATTCCGATGTGGTATTGATATAAGCTACAACGGCATGATCCGGATATTTCTGCTTTAATGCACGTAAAAAATCCAGATCAAGCTGTTCTGCCATCGGACAGCCGGCTGCCGGATTCGCCAGCCATACGCGTTTGTTCGGGCTTAAAACTTTGCAGGTTTCTGCCATAAACCGCACACCGCACATGATAACACCTTTACAGTCACTTCCCGCCGCCTGTACACTCAGACCATAGGAATCACCCATATAATCAGCAACTTCCAGAATATCCTGCCCCTGGTAAGCGTGTGCCAGGATACAGACATCCTGCTCTTTTTTCATTCGCAGTATCTCCTGCTGTATTTCTGCTATCGTCATTTTTATACTCTCACTTTCTCACTTAGGTCTCTCATAATGTGTCTGATCATCCTTACTGCAACATATAAATCTTTATTGACAGAAACATGTTCAGATACATTTTGGAACAGACACGGAATTGTTTTTAAATTGCATGTAAATGTTTCATTGAAATATCAAGAATTGGTGCAGAATGTGTCAGTGCACCGCTGGATACAAAATCCACTCCGATTTCACATATTTTTGCAATATTTTCTTTTGTGATATTTCCGGAGCATTCCGTCTGGGCACGACCATCAATCAGTCTCACCGCTTCTTTCATCATTTCAGGTGTCATGTTATCAAGCATAATAATGTCAGCTCCGGCCTCTACAGCCTCTTTTACCTGATCAAGAGTCTCTACTTCAATTTCAATTTTTCTCACAAAAGGAGCGTATTCCTTTGCCATCTGTATTGCTTTTGTGATACTTCCGGCAGCTCCGATATGATTATCTTTTAACAAAACACCATCGGACAGGTTATAACGGTGATTGCAGCCTCCACCGACGCGAACCGCATATTTTTCAAAAATGCGGCAGTTTGGTGTTGTCTTTCTGGTATCAAGCAGTGTTACATGACTTCCCTTTAATAAATTCGCAACCTGTCTGGTGTAGGTAGCGATTCCACTCATACGCTGCAGATAATTCAGTGCGACACGCTCGCCGGAAAGCAGCACACGGATATCGCCGCGTACAACAGCCATGAGCTGACCACTTTTTACTTCATCGCCATCTTTACAATAAAAAATAACTTCTGTTTCAGGATCAAGAATCGTAAAAACCCGTGCATACACATCAAGTCCGGCAATCACACCATCTTCTTTTACAATCAATTTTACTTCTCCCGGCTGTGCCGACGGCATAACTGCGTTGGTAGATACGTCTTCACTGGTAATATCCTCCTGTAATGCAAGACGGATCAGAGAATCGGCCTGTAATTTCATTGTTATATCATTCATGACTGTTTTTCACCCTTTCAATTTCTTTTCGTACAGCGGTATGATATTCAGATAAAATCTGTTCTCGATCCTCGTATTTCTGAACGTCTACCGGTGTGCCGTGATATTCTGTCTTTGTGCCAAACATAATATCATCTGCTGCTCTTCTGGCAAATACAAGTGACTCCAGAAGTGAATTGCTGGCCAGACGGTTTTTCCCATGTACTCCGTTGCAACTCGTTTCTCCACAGGCATACAACCCTTTCATAGAAGTACGACTTCCAAGGTCCACTTTGATACCACCCATAAAATAATGTTGCGCCGGAACAACCGGAATCGGTTCACGGCATGGATCATAACCTTCCTCAATACATTGCTGATAAATATTTGGAAAATGTTTTAAAATCGTATCTTTTCCCAACGGACGCATATCTTCCCAGACATGTATCGAATCTTCTTTCTCCATCTGCGCAAAAATAGCCTGACTTACTTTATCTCTTGGCT
>CABRZK010000106.1 GCA_902475415.1 uncultured Eubacterium sp. | reverse complement strand
ACACAGCCGGACAAGCCAAAGGGCAGAGGCAAATCCATGCAGTTTCCGCCGGTGAAAGAGGCTGCGTTGGAGCACGGTATTGAAGTATATCAGCCACGCCGCGTGCGGGAGCCGGAATGTGTGGAATATTTAAGAAAATTTAACGCAGATATCATTGTGGTTGTTGCATTCGGACAGATTTTACCAAAAGAAATTCTGGAAATGCCAAAATATGGTTGTGTGAACGTACATGCATCCCTTCTGCCAAAATACAGAGGTGCTGCACCAATCCAGTGGGCCGTGATCAATGGCGAAAAAGTATCCGGTGTTACAACCATGCGTATGGATGAAGGGCTGGATACCGGTGATATGATCATGAAAGAAGAAGTAGTGCTGGATGAGAAAGAGACGGGAGGAAGTCTGTTCGACCGTCTGAGTGAAGTGGGAGCAGACCTTTGTGTCCGTACGCTTACAGCTATTGAAAACGGCACTGCGACTTATACAAAGCAGGATCACGAAGCAGCTACGAAGACAACACTGATCAAGAAGCAGTTTGGAATTATCGACTGGACAAAACCGGCCGGAGAGATCGAATGTCTGATCCGTGGTTTAAATCCATGGCCAAGTGCATATACTTATCTCAATGGCAAGACATTGAAAATCTGGTCAGCTGTCGTAAAAGATGAGACATCAGAAAAAGCACCGGGAGAATTGGCTGTTGTGACAAAACACGAAGTCGGTGTACAGACCGGAGAGGGCATTCTGATGCTGGAAGAAGTACAGCTGGAAGGCAAGAAGCGGATGAGTGCAGATGCCTTTTTACGTGGAAATGCTCTGACAGAAGGAATGAAGCTGGGAAAAGAATAACCCTGTAGAGAGAAAGAAGTGAAAAAATATGCCTTACGGATACTATGGTTTTTACTGGATGGATTATACTTATATACTTGTGATCATCGGAGCAATCATCTGCCTGGCGGCATCCGCAAAGATGAACAGTACCTTTGGACAATACCAGCGGGTACGCAGCATGTCCGGAATGACAGGTGCAATGGCGGCGGAGCGGATTTTAAGAGATGCAGGGATTTATGATGTGAAAGTGCAGCATATTTCCGGAAATCTGACGGATCACTATAATCCGATGAACAAGACACTGAGTCTGTCAGACAGTGTATACAATTCTGCTTCAGTGGCAGCAGTGGGCGTTGCAGCACATGAAGTAGGGCATGCCATTCAGCATGCGAGAGGGTATGTACCGCTTCGAATCCGCGGAGCCTTTGTACCGATTGCAAATATCGGTTCCAATCTGGCCTGGCCGTTGATTATCATCGGTCTGTTTTTCCGGGGGTCAATGAGCAGTGTATTTATCCAGACAGGAATTATCATGTTTTCTCTGGCAGTGCTGTTCCAGCTGATCACGCTGCCGGTGGAATTCAATGCTTCCCACCGGGCCATGCAGGAACTGGAACGTACCGGTATCCTTGGAAGTGCAGAACTGAAAGATACCAGAAAGGTACTGACTGCGGCAGCAATGACCTATGTGGCAAGTGCGGCATCTATGATCCTGCAGCTTCTGCGACTGATTATTTTATTTGGAGGAAGACGTAGGGACGATGAGTAAAACAGAATCGGTAAATACAAGAAATCTGGTGGTGGATATTCTGCTGGCAGTATGCAGAGATGGAGAATTTTCCCATATCGCCATTCGTGATGTGCTGGACAAATACCGCTATCTGCCAAAGCAGGAGCGGGCGTTTATCACGCGGCTGTCCCAGGGAACCATTGAGCGGATGATCGAGCTGGACGCTATCATTAACCAGTTTTCCAAAACAAAAGTAAAGAAAATGAAACCTGTGATCGCCGCTATTTTGCGAAGCGGTGTATATCAGCTGAAATATATGGATTCCGTACCGGATTCCGCAGCCTGTAATGAGGCAGTGAAACTGACGGTAAAACGCGGATTTTCCGGTTTGAAAGGATTTGTGAATGGTGTGATGAGAAATATTTCCCGAAACCTGGATCAGATCAAATGGCCGGATGCTGAAAAAGAACCGGTGAAATATCTGTCTGTACGATATTCTGTGCCGGAATGGATGGTGGAGCGATTTACCTGTCAGTATGGACAGGAAGACTGTGAAAGAATCCTCCAGGCTTTTCTGCATCCACATCCGACTTCTGTACAGGTTGATACAGATCGGATCTCCATGGAGGAGATTATAAATTCTCTGAAACAGCAGGGCGTTACTGTGCAGAAAAATGGACAGGTGGCGAGAGGCCTGTTTTTATCAGGTTATGAAGCACTGGATGAGATCGAAGAATTTGAAAATGGTCTGCTGTATGTACAGGATACCGCATCCATGCTGGCAGTGGAACTGGCAGCACCGAAACCTGGAGATACTGTCATAGATGTATGTGCGGCACCAGGTGGCAAAAGTGTGTATGCAGCCCGCATGATTGGTGAAAATGGTCGTGTGGAATCCAGAGATCTGACGGAATATAAAGTAGATATGATCGAGGAAAATATCGAGCGCTGTCAGCTTTCCAATATGACGGCAAAAGTCTGGGATGCCAGAGTATTTGATGCAGAAGCAGAAGAAAAAGCAGATGTGGTGATCGCAGATCTTCCATGTTCAGGACTTGGTGTCATCGGAACCAAGACCGACATCAAATACAATGCCTCTGAGGAGAAAATCGCAGAGCTTGCACGGCTTCAGCAGGAGATTCTGGATGTTGTATGTCGCTATGTCAAAGCAGAAGGCACTCTATTATACAGTACCTGTACGATGACCAGAGAAGAAAATGAAGAGAATGTCCATCATTTTTTAGAAAAGCATGCGGACTTTGAACTGGAGCAGATGCGCCAATGTTTTCCTTATGAAGGCTGTGATGGATTTTTCATGGCGAAGATGCATCGAAAATAATGTGAAATCAGGAAGGAAGCAGAATGGAAAAAACAGATATCAAATCGTTACCGCTGGCACAGCTGGAAAGCTGGGCAGTGGAACATGGAGAAAAGAAATTTCGGGCGAAACAGCTGTATCAGTGGATGCATGTCAAACTTGTGGATGATCCGGAAAAAATGAGCAACCTTCCGGCCGGTCTCAGAGCGCAGATCCGGGAAAATTGCACCTACACGGTTTTAAAACAGGTAACCATGCAGGAATCTGCGATAGACGGAACCAGAAAATACCTGTTTGAACTGGAAGACCATAATATGGTAGAGAGTGTACTGATGCGCTATAAACATGGTAATTCTGTATGCATTTCTTCCCAGGTTGGATGCCGAATGGGATGTCGTTTCTGCGCATCGACTCTGGACGGACTGGTGCGCAACCTGACACCGGCAGAAATGCTGGAACAGATTTACCGGATTAGTGCCGATACCGGTGAGCGTGTATCGAATGTAGTTGTTATGGGAACCGGTGAACCGCTGGATAATTATGACAATCTGCTGACATTTATCCAGATGCTTACGGATGAAAACGGCTTACATATCAGTCAGCGCAATCTCACGGTATCAACCTGTGGTCTGGTGCCAAGAATCCATGATCTGGCGAAGGAAGATCTGCAGATCACACTGGCGTTATCTCTGCATGCATCGAATCAGGAAAAACGACTGGAATTAATGCCGGTGGCAAAAGCATATGAGATTCATGAAGTGGTGGATGCCCTGCGGGATTATTTTGAAAAAACCGGACGCAGAGTCACATTTGAATACAGCCTGGTGGCAGGTGTCAACGATACAGAGGAAGATGCAAAAGAACTGGCAGAACTGATTCGTGGCATTAATTGTCATGTCAATTTGATACCAGTAAACCCGATTAAAGAGCGGGATTTTGTGCAACCTGACGGAAAAGCGGTGCAGGAATTTAAAAATAAACTTGAAAAATGTAGAATAAATGTTACTATTAGAAGAGAAATGGGCCGTGATATAGATGGCGCATGTGGACAGTTGCGCAAACGGTTCTCAGAAAGGCAGGACTCTTAGAAGATGAAGATAAGTTCTCTTACAGATATTGGAAGCACAAGAGAAATGAATCAGGACTATCTCTATTCCTCAGAAGAGGCTGTAGGAAAACTGCCCAATCTGTTTCTGGTAGCAGACGGTATGGGGGGACATAAAGCAGGCGAATTTGCATCCCGCTATGTGGTAGAGACAATCGTCCGATCAATAGAAGGAAGCAAAGAAGAGGAACCGATTGCGATTCTGTCAGAAGGAATTGAGACAGCTAATCGGAAATTGAAAGAATATGCGGATACCCATCAGCAAATGAAGGGAATGGGTACCACAGTGGTGGCAGCAGTGATCAGGGGGACGAATCTGATTGCGGCCAATGTGGGAGACAGCCGACTGTATGTGGTCGGTGATGAGATCACACAGGTGACGCAGGATCATTCACTGGTGCAGGAGCTGGTGCGTCTGGGACAGATGGATCAGGAAAGTGCCCGGACACATCCGGATAAAAATATTATTACAAGGGCAGTGGGCGTGGCAGATGAGGTCAAAATTGACATATTTGAGCGTCAGCTGGATCCGGGAGAGGATATTGTACTCTGTTCTGATGGATTGACCAATATGGTGGAGGATGAAGTAATCCTTCGTATTTTGCATGGAACATGCAGTTTGTCGGATAAAGCAGAGCAGTTGATCGAACTGGCAAATAAAAATGGTGGAAAAGACAATATCACTGTTATAATAATAGAACCTAATTTAGATGAGGTGACAGAATGTTAAAAAATGGAACGTATATTTCTGACCGCTACGAAATCGTAGGAAAGGTCGGAACCGGCGGCATGTCTGACGTCTATAAGGCGAAAGATCATACCCTGGGTAGATTTGTGGCAATCAAAGTACTGAAAGAAGAATTCAGTGAAGATACCAATTTTGTGACGAAATTCCGCAGTGAAGCACAGTCAGCAGCGGGACTTGAGCATCCGAATATTGTCAATATCTATGATGTCGGAAGCGAAAACGGCATTCACTATATCGTCATGGAATATGTGGAAGGCATTACCTTAAAGACTTATATTGAAAAAAAAGGACAGTTAAATTATAAAGAAACCCTTAGTATTTCAATACAAGTAGGCAGAGGTATTCAGGCTGCCCATGCAAAAAATATTGTGCACCGGGATATCAAGCCACAGAATATCATTATCTCTACAGACGGCAAAGTCAAAGTGACAGATTTTGGAATTGCCCGTGCAGTTTCTGAAAATACGATCCATTCAGACGTGATGGGGTCTGTGCACTATGCATCCCCGGAGCAGGCGAGAAATGGATACGTCAGCAACAAGAGTGATATTTATTCCCTTGGTATTGTAATGTATGAGATGGTGACAGGACGTGTACCATTTGATGGCGACAGTACTGTGGCAGTAGCGATTCAGCACCTGCAGGACGAAATGGTTCCGCCAAGCACTTATGCACCGAATCTGCCGATCAGTCTGGAGAAAATTATTCAGAAATGTACCCAGAAGAGTCCGGATCGTCGATATGATTCCATGGAAAGTCTGTTGATCGACCTGCGAAAATCTCTGCTGAATCCGGATGAAGATTTTGTGACACTGGTACCGTTTAACCAGGACAAGACAAGGGTACTGACGGATGATGAAGTCAATCAGATCAAGAAACAGACAGAAAATGTCAAAGCGGATCCCCAGACTGCAGAAGAGACACAAAAAGCGGTTGCGGATGATGACGACGAAGATTATGATATGAGTGAGTACGATGAGGATGACGATGATGAGGAAGAAGGACGTTTCCTGAATTCCAAGATGGAAAAAATTGTCGGCATCATGCGTATTGTTGTTGCAGTAGTGATCGCAATTATTGTTATCTACATTGTGGGAAGTTTTTTTGATATTTTCCACTTTGGATTTGGAAACAAAAACAATAAAAAAGATGATATTTCGATCACACAGCAGGAAGAAGAGACTGTTGTCATGATCGATCTGAAAGGAAAAACCCTCGCAGAAGCCAAGACAGAACTGGAAAAACTCGGTCTGAAGGTCAGCGAGTCAGGAACAGAGATTTCTGATGTATATGACAAGGGTCAGATTATGGATCAGGATGTGGCAGAGGGTGAGACAGTTAAAAAAGGAACAACCGTGAAAGTCACTGTTTCAGCCGGAACAGAAGAGGAAAATGCAAAAGAGGTGGATGTACCGGATGTAACCGGTAAAACTTCTGATTCTGCAATGTCAGCACTGGAAGCGAAAAATCTTACGGTAAGCCGTGAGTTTGAGTTCAGTAATGATGTACCGGCAGGTCAGGTAGTCCGTCAGGATCCAAAGGCAGGAACGACAGTAAAAGAAGGAAGTAAAGTAACTATCTATGTCAGCCAGGGAAGCGAATCTCTGAAAGTGCCGGATGTCAGGGGCAAATCAGAGGCGGATGCAAAAGCAGCGCTGTCAGATTTTGCAGTAACTACGAGCACAGAGCACAGTGATTCCGTTGCATCTGGAAATGTTATCAGCCAGAGTGTTCAGCCGGGACAGTATGTAGATAAAGGTGCGGCTATTACGATTGTAGTCAGCAGCGGACCGGAACAGGTTTCTTATTACCTTCGTTCTCAGGTAAAGGCACCGACGGATGTAACAGTTACTTCTGCAGATATTTCACTGTATAAATCCGAGAGTGATGAACTGATCCAGAGCTGGAATGGTGTGACGTCCTTCCCGTATACGGTAGAAGCCCACAATATTGATGTGCCAAAAGGCAATATTGTCATCACATGGCATTATACCGATGCAGATGGAAATGCAGCATCATCCACACAGGAAAAAGAAATTTCTTTCAACAAAGAGTAACATATAAGTATGAGACAGGGAAAGATTGTAAAAGGGATTGCCGGATTCTACTACGTGTCAGTAGCAGGATCCGGTATCTATGAATGTAAAGCAAAAGGTGCTTTCCGCCAGAAAAAAATGAAACCGCTGGTGGGAGACAATGTAGAAATTGATATTATTAATGAAGAAGAAAAAAAGGGAAATGTAGTAGAAATTTTACCGAGAAAAAACGCACTGATCCGCCCAGCAGTGGCAAATGTGGATCAGGCACTGGTGATTTTTGCAGGAACATCTCCCAAACCAAACCTGAATCTGCTGGATCGATTTCTGCTGATGATGGAACAGCAGGATGTGCCGACGCTGATCTGTTTTAATAAAGAAGATCTGGCTTCGGAAACAGAAATTCAGGAATTACGGGATGCCTATGAGACAAGTGGCTATCCGTTGTTTTTTGTCAGCGCAAAGAAGCAGGAAGGAATTGCTCCTTTACGGGAAGCCCTGGAAGGCAAGACTACCACAGTGGCCGGACCTTCCGGTGTGGGAAAATCCACGCTGATCAATCTGCTGGCTCCGGAAGTACAGATGGAAACCGGAGAAATCAGTGAAAAAATTCAACGCGGAAAACATACAACCAGGCATTCACAGCTGATTTTGCTGAATGAGCAGACCTATATTTTTGATACACCGGGATTCAGTTCTCTTGCAGTGGACTTTTTCGACCAGGAGACATTAGGAACTTTATTCCCGGAATTTGTGGAGTATGAACAAAATTGTCGCTTTACCGGTTGCAGCCACATTGGTGAGCCGGTCTGTGGCGTAAAAGATGCCCTGGCAGAGGGGAAAATCAGCCAGAGCAGATATAATAATTATGTACAGATTTTTAATGAACTAAAAGATAAAAGAAAATGGTAACGATACACAGACAGTGACAGAGATGCAGATTTGCGAAAAAAGCAAAATCATAAACGTATGTATCAAAGCCCTGTGTAACGGAGCCGGGAAAAGAGGAGTATAAGAATGAATTGTTTATCACCTTCCCTGCTGGCATCTGATTTTTCAATCCTTGGTGAGCAGGTAAAAACGCTGGATGAGGCTGGTGCACAGTA